>JBBAVM010000037.1:0-28584 GCA_040397685.1 Pirellulales bacterium | reverse complement strand
TGCACGAGATGCGGATGGCTGCCGCCATGGCCGCCCCCCTGCGTGAACGAGAGGTGCTGGTGATCGTCGGCATCATAGACGCCGCCGGTCGTGAACCGCCGGATGGGCTCGGGGAGCAGGTGGGCGAAGTCGGGCACCGGCACCCGCTCGGGGATCTCGGGCTCCGGCTTCTTCGCCGTGTGGAGCACCGGCTCCTCGCCCTCGACGAGCTGCCACTCGAAGCTCTTCTTCGAGCCGTAGACATCGAAGCTCTCGCGATACTGCCGGGCCGTGTCGAACAGCGAGCGGATCACGCGGGCCACCACGTCGCTGTCGCGCAGCTTCACATGAGCGCTCTCGATCGCGAACGGCGAGCCGTAATGCTTGACGAGCTCGTCGCGGATCCGCCCCGAGCCGAAGCAGCTCACCTCCTCGGCATCTTTGCGCTCGAGTGCCAGGCAGGGGCCGACGCAATGCGTCGCGTAATGCATCGGTGGCAGGCCGGGCCAGTAATTCGGCCAGCCGTCCATATCCTGCTGGTGGCTGGCCTGCACGAACTGGATCCGCCCGAGTTCGCCCCTGTCGGCCATCTGCTTGATGAACAGAAACTCGCGGGCATAGACGACCGTCTCGGCCATCATGTATTTGAGGCCGGTCTTCGCCGAGAGCTCGACGATCTTCCTGCAGTCATCGAGGCTCGTGGCCATCGGCACGGTGCACATCACGTGCTTGCCGGCCTCGAGGGCCGCGATCGACATCGCGCCATGGTCGGGAATCGGCGAGTTGATATGGACGGCGTCGATGTCCCTGTCTTTCAGCAGGTCGGCGTAACTCTGGTAGCGCCGCTCCACGCCGTAGGCCGTGCCGATCTCGTCGAGCTTGTCCTTCGACCGCTGGCAGATGGCCACGAGCCGGGCATGGGGATGCCGCTGGTGGATGGGGATGAACTCGGCCCCGAAGCCGAGGCCGACGATGGCGGTGCGGACGGGGCGGCCGGAGACACGAGCGCTGGGCATGGGAGAACCTCCACGTGAGATTCTCCCGGCCCTATACCAAAGCGTCCATGAGCATTTGGACGCCCGGCTTGAGTTTTTTTACCGCCGGCGGAGCCGTCGCACGGCCGTCCAGCCGGCTGCGAGGGCGCCGGTCGCGACCAAGACCATCGCGCCTGGCTCGGGCACGATCGCAAACTGCATGGCCTGGCCGTTGGTCACGGTGCCGGTCGCAAAGTCGGCCGACGCGACGGTGGCCGTGCCGGGCGTGATGCCGGTGACGCCAGGATTCGCGGTCATGTAGTTGGCGAGCGTCGAGTAGCCGACGCCGTTGTAGGTCACGTCGCTGCCTCCCGCCACGAAGTAGGCGAATGTGGCACCCGACACGTAGGACGCCAGATCAAACTCGGCTTGGGTCTTGTCGATGAAGATGCCGCCGAGGAACGTATTGCCAGCCGTCAGCGCGCCGACGTTGAGATAGACATTGACGGTGTTGCCGCTGCCGAGGGCGGCCGTCATCGGCGTCGCGGCCGTCAGGTGGAGCACGTCGTTCACGCTGGCCGTGGCGGAGGACCACGTCGGGGTCGCGCCCCCAAACTCGAACGAGAAGTCGAGGCCTCCCGTCGGGTCCAGCGCGCCCGTGGAACCGAGAATGCCGGGCGAGTTGCCGGGGCCGACCATGCCTGCACCGCTGATAGCGCCGACGATACCGGAGCCACCGAGAATGCCGGTCGATGCGACCGACACGCTGCCGGCCAGCGAGCCGTTCACGCGGAGATCGCCGGCGTTCACCTGCGTGGCACCGCTGAAGCTGCTGGAACCCGAAAGGGTCACGACGCCCGCCCCAGCCTTCACGAGCGTGCCGTTGCCGTTGAAGCCTGCAGAGATCGACGACGAGCCCGTCCGGTCGATGGTGAACGTGCCATTGTTCGTGAGGCTGGCAGCGGTGATTGATCCAGCGTCATTCAGCGTGCCATTACCGCCGGCATTGATCGTCGTCGCGGCCGCGAGGGCTCCGCCAAACGTGGCCGCTCCACCATTCGCGACGACGAGCGTCCCGCCAAGGGCGCCGATCGCGGAGACGCCGTTGAGCGTCTGCGACCCGGAATAATTTGCAGCGTTGCTCACCGTGCCGCCGTTGTTCGTGATGGCATTGCCGACGGCGATCGAGTTGAGGTCGAGCGTGGCGCCGCTGGCGACGGTGACACCCCCGGAGCCGAAGGCGTTGGCGTTGCCGGAACGGAGCGTGCCGGCCGCCAGCGTGGTTCCACCGGAGTAGGAATTCGAACCATTGATGACGACGGTGCCCGCGCCGTTGACGGTCAGGGAGCCGGTGCTACTGACGAGAGCGTTGGCACCGATCGTGATCGTACGGCCAGTATCGGCAGCCAGCGTCTTGGTGCCTGCCCCGCCAAGGCTGAACGTCAGTGTTCCGCCCGCGCCCGCCGTGCCGTTGATCGTGAGGTCAGTCGTGGCGTCATAGTTCGCGACAGTGCCTGCCGTCCAGGCGATGGTTCGGGACGTCGTGCTGCTGAATGTGCCGACGTTCGTCGCGATCATCCCAGCGCGGAGAGTGCCGCCGTTGAGGTTGTATGCGAGCGAATAGTGAGGCGTACCCGATGCAGCCGTGCCGCCGAAGAGCAGGCTGGTTGCCGTGACGTCTCCGAGCGACTGCGTAAACGTCGCGTTCGACTGATTGTTTCCTCCCCCCAGGCAAATCGTGCCGGCAACGACGGTCCCGCTGCCCATGGCCAACAGGCTGGTGTTGTTGAGCGGCTGCAAAGAAAAGCCGACGTTCAGCGTGTTGACCCGCGCATCAAAAGAGCCGTTGGCAAGATTGAGCGTTCCTTGTCCGGATCGCGAGCCCGAGTTCTGGTATCCCACATTCAGCAGATCCATCGCCGTCGAGCCGCCTGCAACGCCGCGAAGCACGAGCGACCCGTTGGTGACGCCAGACTGGAACGACATCGTTCCAGTGCCTTGGTAGTAGCCGATCTGCATCGTGCCCGCATTTACCGTGTTGAATTTGCCGAGGCCGACAACGGTTGACGGGGTACCCGCATTCGTCCCGGAACTCCCGATGTTCACGCTCAGTGCAGTGATCGTGTTGGTGCCGGAGCCGGCCGCGTTGGCGAGGTTGAGCACCGTTTGTGACGTTTGGTTTGCCGTTGCGGAAATCGTCGCCGCGAACGTGCCCGCCGGATTTGAATACGTGAACGAAGAAAGTCCGTCGAGGCTGTAGGTCTGCGTGCCAGAGGTGGCCGAAGCAACGCCTGAGTTGAAAGCGAGGTTGCCGCCCGTGACGCTGAGCGACCCATTCGTAAACGTCGTTGTGTAGCGATTCGTAGCCGTGGTGATCGCGAGGCTCGAAACGCTCTGGGAATTACCGCCGAGGTCAACGACGGTGCCGAAGGTCTGGTTCGTGGCGGTCGTGAGGGTCAGGCCTGCCGAAGACAACTTCGCGCCGCTCCCCAACGTCAGACGATTGACGTTGGTGAGTGTGGTGGTGCCGGCGTACGTGTTGTTGCCATTGAGCGTGAATGTGCCGCTCACCAAATTGAGGTTGCCGCTACCAGCGATGACTTGGTTCGCGACAGAGGAGGCCGTCCCGACTCCGTTTTGAATGTTCCACGTGACCCCAGAGTTGATCGTCGTCGTGCGTCCAGCATTGAGCGTGACGCCGGTGCTCGAGCCGCTCTGAAGCTGGAGAGTCGAATTGCCCGTGACGGAGATGGGATTCGAGGTGTTGCCGAGGCTGCCGTCCTGGTTCGCGATGAGCGTGCCCTGATTCAATACCACCGTGCCTGTGTATGCCATGTCGTGCGGGTTGTAACGAAACGCAAGGATACCGGCTCCCGTCTTCGTGAATCCCTGCGAGCCGGTAACGTTGGCATACATGTACAACTGCCCGCCTGTCCCGACATCGATCGTGGGCGTTCCTACTGAAACGTCGAGATTCAGGACGTCGGTCGTTGTCGCGGTGTCGCCGATGACCACGTTGCCCGAGGCATTCGTCGTTCTGATCGTCCCGGTGGTGATCGTCGCGTTCGGAATGCTGGCGCCGACGCCCCCCGTGGTGAACACCGCAGTCGCCCCGGTTGCATTCGGAACACTGCCGCTGCTCCACGACCCGGAACTCAGCCACGAGAAAGTCCCCGACGTCGGAAGCCACGTTGACTGGGCATGGGCATTGGGAGACGCGACAGCGAGACAGACGACGACGACAGCGCAGGTCAGGGCGTGCCGGGACATGAGGCTCGGACGCACGCGGTTGGATGATGCGTGAATCATTACGTTTCTCCCCTTGCTTCGTTTCCGACGTGCGTTCCGGAGTGACAACCTGACCGTCATCGATGCTGTCACGCGACTGGCGTCGAGGAGCGTTCTATGAATGACCTCCCCTCCGACACCACGGATTAAAGTCCGGAACTTGACGGGCTGCATGTCGCATATCCATGTTTCGTCCTTGGAATGACGGCGATCTCGCGGGACAGGGGGCGATGTTTCCCTCGCGAAACCGATGGTTTGTACGCGGGATGGCGGGATGTGCATCGCATAAACGTGCGACACGAATCGGGGGGCCGGTTTGCCTAGCATCCGGCCGGCCGAGCATCGCGGCGGGGCTCGGATTCCCCGCTCTGCGGGGGAGGCACTCCTCGGCACGAACGCTCCATGACTTTTCCCGCCGCTACCCTTCTCGCCGCCACGTTCGACTTCAGCCTCTCACGCATCGATCTCGTCGTGATGGCGGTGTACGTCGTCGCGACCGTCGCGTTTGGGATCTCCAAGTCACGGCGGGGCGGGGCCGAGGACTACTTCCTCGGCGGCCGCGGCATGACCTGGCCTGTGATCGGGCTCTCGATGCTCGCCATGTGCGTGTCGAGCTCGTCGCTCGTCGGCTGGGCCGGCGATGCCTACTCCACCGGAATCTCCGTCTTCAACTACGGGATTTCGGGCGCCGTCGTCGTGCTCGTGTTTTTTCTCTGGTTCTTCCTGCCCTTCTACCTGCGGAGCCGGGTCTACACGATGCCCGAGTTCCTCGAGGGCCGCTACGACGCGAAGAGCCGCACGTTCTTCTCACTCATCACCGTGATCGGCTACACGTTCCTCGACTCGGCCGTCACGCTCTACGCCGGCGCGCAGATGATGCGCAAAGTGTTCCCCGAGATGCCGCTCGAATGGCTGATCTACGGCCTCGCCGCGATCGCCGCGAGTTACACGATCATCGGCGGCCTCTCGGCCGTGATGTGGGTCGATCTCGTGCAGTCGATCATGCTGCTCGTCGGCTCGACCGTGCTCACCGCGATCGCGTTTTGGAAGGCCGGCGGCTGGAATGCCGTGATGACCGCCGTCCCGCCCGAAAACCTCAGCCTCATTCGGCCGGCCACGGATCCTTCGGTGCCCTGGCCCACGCTCATCATCACGCTCCCGCTCCTCGGCTTCTACTTCTGGTGCACGAGTCAGGCCATGGTGCAGCGCACGCTCTCGGCCAAGAGCGTGAACGAGGCCCGCTGGGGCAACCTGTTCGCGGGGCTGCTCAACTTCGCGGTGTTCTATGTGATGGTGCTGCCCGGCGTGGCCGGCCGCGTGCTCTATCCCGATCTCGAAAAGGGCGACCAGATCTATCCCACTCTCGTGTTCGGCCTCATGCCCGACGGCATCAAGGGGATCGTGGTCGTGGGGTTCGTGGCCGCGATGATCTCAACCCTGAGTTCGATCCTGAACTCGGCCGCCACGCTCGTCACGATGGATTTCGCTGCGAAGTTCCGGCCTGACCTCACGAGCCGCGGGAAGGTGATCGTGGGCAACGTCGCCGGGTTCGTGATCGCGGCGATCGCGGCTCTCTGGGCACCGGAAGTCGCCAAGTTCGAATCGGTTGTCAAATATTTCCAGCAGTTTTTGGGGTATCTCGCGCCGCCGATCGTGGCCGTGTTCCTGTTTGGCCTGTTCTGGCCGCGGGCCAATGCCGCCGGCGCGTTCGCGGCCCTGCTCTCGGGCGTGGCGATCGCCGCAGGCATGCTCGCCACCGGCGGCAAACTCCCACCGCTCACCGACTGGCACCCGTTTCTCTATGTTCCGCCGGTGGTGTTCCTCGTGGCGTCGGCCGTGCTCGTGGGTGTGAGCCTCGCCACGGCGCCGCCCGACCGGGAACGGATCTCGCGGTTCCTCTGGAATCCCCAGATCCTGGACGATGAGTCAGCCGAACTCGCGGCGACTCCGTGGTACCAAAACTACCGCACGCTCTCGATCCTGCTTCTCGCCTTCACGGCCGTGTTTGTCTTCGTCTGGCGCTGATCATGAAACTGCAAAAATACTCCGGCAATCCGATCCTCCGGCCGCATCCCACGAACCCCTGGGAAAATCTCGTCGTCTGCAATCCGGGTGTGTGGGAGGAGGACGGCCTGTTCACGATGCTCTACCGGGCTGCGGGTGACGATGCCGAGCATGTGATCCGCTTCGGACTGGCCACGAGCCGCGACGGATTTCATTTCGAGCGGGTGCAGGCGGAGCCGATCCTCTCGCCGAGCACCGATGGCCCCGATGCTGGCTGCATCGAAGACCCGCGGATCGTGAAACTCGACGGCCACTATTACGTCACGTACGCCTACCGGGCCTATCAGCCGCTCCAGTACTGGAAGCGGCCGAACAACGCGGCCTACAGCCCGGACGACGCGACGCTCCCGCCGCTCTTCGGCCACAACATGACGGCCTCGGGCCTGCTCGTCACCGACGACTTCCGCAGCTATCGCCGGCTGGGCCGGATCACGCGGGCCGATGTGGACGACCGCGACGTGATCCTCTTTCCCCGGAAGATCGGCGGCCGCTATTGGATGCTCAATCGCCCGATGCAGTGGGTGGGGCCGCAGTATGGCACCGAGCACCCGGGCATCTGGATCGCCGACTCAGAGAGCCTCCTCGACTGGCCCGCGAGCACGCTCCTCGCCAAGGCGGCGTATCCCTGGGAACGGAAGATCGGGGGCTCCACCCCGCCGCTCGAAAGCCCGCACGGCTGGCTCACCATCTACCACGGCGTCGATGCTCAGGGCGTGTATCGCGTCGGGGCGCTGTTGCTGGACCTTGCCGATCCCCGGCGCGTCATCGCGCGGCTCCCCGAGCCGATCCTCGAGCCCGAGGCCGACTTCGAGTGGAAGGGGCTTTACCCGCACGGCGTCGTGTTTCCGACGGCGAACGTGGTCAAGGACGGCACGCTGTTCGTGTATTACGGCTGCGCTGATCAGACGATCGGTGTTGCCACGTGCAACTTCGAGGCGCTCGTCGATCACGTCCGCCGCCATCCCGTCTCGTGAGGACTCCCGTGCCAGACCCCATGAATCGTGCCGTGCATCGAGTCGCTTCGTGTGTGATCTGGGCAGCCCTGTGGGCCGCCGCGGCCTCGGCCCGCGCCGCCGAGCCAGAGCAGGTCACGCTCACCGTCGGCACGCGGATGCTCTCCGAGGTCCCGTGGAAGGGGTTCGGCGTGCAGTGGAGCCCGTATCCGTGGTTCGAACTCACCGATTCCGACTGGCAGCGGGTCGAGAAGCGGCTGGCCTACATGAAGCCGCCGATCGCGCGGGTGATGACGCGGGCCTACAAGTATTGCGAGGGATTCGACCAGGCCGGCAAGCCGATCTACGCGTGGGACAACCCGCGTATGAAGCGGATGGAGCGGCTCCTCGACTTCTGCCAGAAGCACGACGTGGAGGTGATCCTCGGCGAGTGGGACGATCCCAATTCGCAGGAGGATCGCCAGGATCCCGTGGCCGACAAGCTCAAGAAATACGGCATCGAGGAGATCGACTCACGCTGGAGCGTGATCATCTGCGACATGCTCGAGCACTTCATCGTCGAGAAGAAATACACCTGCATCAAATGGTTCAACCTCATCAACGAGCCCAATGGCAACTGGTCGGCCTGCGCCGACTTCGACCGTTGGAAGCACGGCATGCTGAACCTCTACGCCGAGATGGCGAGGCGCGGGCTCGACAGGAAGGTGGGCCTCATCGGCCCCGACGCGAACGCCCAGAAGGACTACTGGTGGCTCGACCTCAACGTGCTCCAACTCGGCCGGCAGACGGCGATGTACGACCTGCATGAATACGCGAAGAAGGAGGACGTGGAGTCGGGGCACCTCGAGCGGGTGTTCGCGCTCAAGCGCGACTTCGTGAACCGCTACGACTCGGGAGGCCGCAAGAAGCCGTTCGTGATGGGCGAGATCGGCCTCGTGAGCGGCCTTCAGAAGGACGGCCGCACCGTGCAGCCCAAGGGCGGCCGCGACAGCCAGCCCTACATCTACGACTTCGAGTACGGCGTGTGGATGGCCGACTACAACGCCCAGGTCGCCCGCGCCGGCATGGATGGCACCTGCGCCTGGAGTGTGGACGACGCGATGCACATCCAGAAAAACCCGGCCTCGACCTGGCCGGCGCTCGACAACGTGGAGCTCAAGAAGTGGGGCTTCTGGAACAGCCTCGCCGAGGAGATCGGCCATCCGGAGGATGCCGCGATCCGGCCGTGGTTCTACACGTGGGCGGTGATGTCGCGGGCCTATCCCAAGGGCTGCCGGATGGTGGAGATCCCGGGCTGCCTGCCGCCGGGGCTCCGGCCGCTCGTGGCGAAGTTTGAGAAGGACGGCGCCGTCCACTGGTCGCTCACGGTCGTCAACGATTCCGACAAGCCCCGCAGCGCCACGATCAAGGTGCCGGACGTGACGTGGAAGTCCACGCTCCACCGCTATCATTATTTCAAGGACGACCGGCCGACCGACGCCGATGGCTTTCCGGTCGTGAAGGCGGTCGAAACCGACGTGGATCTGGCGGCTGGCACGTCGTTCGTGCTGCCCTCCCGCGGCGTGATCGTGGCCACGACGATTCCGATCGGCCGCGAGTGAGTCCGCCGAGGTCGCGCGATTAGAATCGAGCCGGTGGAGCGGAGGCGTCGGAGACCGCAGCCGGGAAGGCGAGAGGCGGCGATGGTGGCGAGGAGCGGATGGCGTGCGGTCGTCTGGGGCGCAGGGGCGCTGGTGGCCCTCTGCATGCTCATGGGGCCGGCGGCCTGGCAGGCGCAGGCCGCGTCGATGATCGACCGAACTGGGCGGTTCGCCATCCAATGGTGGACTGCCGACGACGGTTTGCCCGACGGGCCGCTGCGGGGCGTCGCATTCGCAGCCGATGGCTCGCTGTACTGCGCGGGCAGCCGGCAGATCGCACGGTTCGACGGCGTGGCCTTCGATCCCTTTCCGCCGGCGCTCGTCGATGATCTGCACGATGCGATCGGCGATTTCTGGGCGCTCGCGGTGGATGGCCACGGGGCATTGTGGGTGCGCGGCGTGAGGGCCGTCGCCCGGCTGGAGCCGGCGGCGCCTGAGGGTGATCGCGCAGGCTTCACGGTGCTCAAATTACCGGCAGAGCGGATCACCGGCATGGGTTTCCGGTCCGATGGCAGCCCGATCTTTTTCGGCGAGGGGGTCGTATTGGCGTGCGAGGGCAATGCCGTCGCCGAGGTGCCTACGACGCCGGCATGTGAGCCGCTGTGGCGCTACGGCGGGATCGACCCGGGCTCAGGCGATGTTTGGCTCTGGGGTGACGTGGCCGGCGTGCGCCGTCTTTACCGAGGCAGGTTGTCGCCGCGGCCGCACGACCCGATGACCGTCGAGGAGGTGGCGGACTCGGTGGCCTCGCGGGTGATCACGATGGGATTCGGGCCGAACGGGCCGGTGGCGCTCCTGCCCGATTGCGTCGCCCAGCCCAGTGGCGATCACTGGGAGCGGCTGCCGCCGACGCTGCCCGACGCCGACTTTCGCGTGAGCGGCAAGATCCTCGAGGCCAACGACGGCACCGTGTGGATCTCCAGCCACAACGGGCTGCTCGCCTGCCGTTCGGGCGACATCGAGACGGCGATCGAAGGACTGCCCGGGTTCTCGTCGTTCACATACCAACTCGTCGCTGACCGTCAGGGGGGCGTGTGGGCCGCATGCACGGGCGGCCTGCTCGCCGTTCGGCGAACCTCGCTTCACATGCAACCACTCGCCGATTGCCGGGCGACGTACGAGCGAGCCGACGGTTCGCTGCTCGTGGGAACGCCCGGGGCGGTGATGGTAGTGCCGGCGGCATCAGCCGCCGATACCGCCCCGCAACGGATCGCGACGTTGCCGAAGGATGCGATCCCGACGGCGCTGTGCGAGGACGAGGCGGGCCGCATCTGGGTGGGCACGCAGGATAGCTTCCTCCTGCGGATCGATACCGGTCGGGTCGTCCAGATGACGAAACCGGATCGCCACTTCCGCGAGTTGCGGAGCATTCAGGGAGTGGTTCGCGACGCTGCCGGCCGAATCTGGGTGGGCACCGGCAACGGCCTTGCCGTCCATGAAGCCGACGGCGATGTCATGCGGATCATTTCCGGCCACGATGCGCCTTTCCAAGCGGTCGTCGTGGGGATTGCGACCGATGCCGACGGGGGCATCCTGGCCGCAACGCTGGGCAACGGCATCGAGCACCACGCTCCTGACGGCGCGGTGACGCGGGTGATCAGCGCCGCGGATCTGCCCGGACGGAAGTCGATCGTGATGCACCGCGACTCGGAAGGCACGCTGTGGGTGGGGGGCGACAGAGGTCTCGTGCGCGTCGCCCGCGACGGCACCGTCACACGGCTCTCAACGGCATCGGGGCTCGTCGGCGACGCGGTTCGGCAGATCGAGGAAGACGGAGAGGGCAGGCTGTGGGTCGCGCTTCGCGAAGGGCATTTGCAGGGGATGCGGCTGACCGATCTGGCCGGCCTCGCCGCGCACCGCATCGGGATCGTACGCGGGATCGTGCTCGGACCGCTCGACGGACTTGGTGAGAACGAATGCATCGGCCACGCCGGCCGGGCGGTCGGCGGGGCGCCGTTCGCGGTGCCATTGTCGAACGGCATTCTGCGGTTCGACCCCGACAAGGCCGGGTTCGAGGCAACGCAGGCTCCACCGAGCGTGGAACGCCGCGGCCCGCCGGGCTACGCGTTCCGCTTCGCGTCCCCGGGCATTCATTGGGGAACCCCGCCGCTGTTCCAGACGCGGCTCGTGGGGGTGGACGCCGGGTGGTCCGTTCCGGCGGCATGCAGCCGCCGCGACTACGCGTCGTTGCCCGCCGGCAGCCATCGCTTCGAGGTGCGCAGGGTCGTGGGCGAGACCGACCGGGATTTCCCGGTCACGGCGATCGATGTCGAAGTGCCGGTGCCCTGGTATCGCACGGGCTGGGCGCTCGCGGGGCTGTCGCTGCTCGTCGGCGGCCTGGCGGCGTTCGTGTCGCGCGAGGTGACGCGGCTGCGCAGTCGCCGCCGGATCGCGGCGCTCGAGCGGCAGCAGGACATGGCCCGGGAGCGGGCCCGCATCGCCCGTGACATCCACGACAGCCTTGGCGCCGGCCTCACGCGCATGGCGCTGATGAGCGACCTGGCCCGCAAGAACGACGTCGTCCCAGACACGGTTCGCGACCGGCTCGACGCCATCTACCGGAATGCCCGCGGCTTGGCCAGGTCGGTGGACGAGATCGTGTGGGCCGTGAATCCCCGCAACGACACGATCGCCCAGTTCGTCTCCTACGTCGTGAACGACGTCGAGGAATTCGTGCGGGCCGGCGACCTGACGCTCCGGCTCGACGTGCCCGATGAACTGCCCGACGAGCGCCCGCTCGCGACGCAGGTCCGGCACCATGTCTGCCTTGCAGTTCGCGAGATTCTCCAGAACGTGCTCCGGCACGCCCGGGCGACGCACATCGACTTCTCGATCGCCGTGGACGAGCACGTCCTGACCGTGGTCGTCCACGACGACGGGGTCGGCTTCGAGCAGGACCGGACACTCGCCGCCGAGCAGGACGGTCTCGACAACATGCGGTCGCGGGTGGCGGAGGTCGGTGGCCGCGTGGTCGTCGAGTCGCGGCCCGGCATCGGTACCCGGGTCACGCTTACCGTGCCCCTCGAGCCGATGGATTCGGCCCCGCACCTGCGAATCTTCAGCGAAAGGGTGAGCCATGCCTCGTGACACCGATCCCGCCCCGCGCGGGGCCGAAGCCGGTGACGTGATCCGCGTCGCGATCATCGAAGACGATGCGGGAACGCGACGCAGCCTGCGCGACATTGTCGAGAGCGACCCGGCCTGCCGCTGCGTGGGAGAGTTTCGCGGCGTGGCCGAGGCCGTGGCCGGCATTCCCGGCGTCGCGCCCCGGGTCGTGCTCGTGGACGTGAACCTTCCCGATGGCACCGGCGTCGATTGCGTGCGGCAACTGGCCCCCACCATGCCCGCCACCGAGTTCGTGATGCTCACGCTCTACCAGGACGGCGACATCCTCTTCGACGCCCTCGCCGCCGGAGCCCACGGCTACCTCATCAAGCCGGTGCGGGTGGACGAACTTCTTGCGGCCATCCACGACGTCGTCGAGGGAGGGGCGCCGATGTCGAGCATGGTGGCGCGGCGGATCGTGCGGTCGTTCGAGCGACACGCGCCGCTCAAGGTCGCACCCCTGCCCAAGGGGCAGGAGACGGTGGATCTCGCGCCGCGCGAGCGCGAAGTGCTCGACTTGCTCGCAGCGGGCGCGATGTACAAGGAGGTGGCGAAGCAGCTCGGCGTGAGCCGCAACACGGTGATCACCTACATTCGGCGGATCTACAAAAAGCTCCACGTGCACTCGCGGCATCACGCCGTCGAGCGGTATCGCCGGATGCAGTGAATCGCGGGCGAAACCGCGGGGTGCCCCATAAAAAGGTGACAGACCGCGGCAGCGGCCCTGCCTAGACTCCAGGGTGCCGGTTGGCCTCGGGGCAACGTCCCTCGGGCAGCCGTTTTCCGCTGTTTCGTGGCTTTCGGGTGGGGTGCCCGCCATGCGTCTGCCGCCGCGTCGCCGCCGCCGTCCCGTGCGGTTCCGCCCCGGCATGGCGGTCGAGCACCTTGAACCCCGGCAGTTGCTCGACGGCGAGGGCCTCACGGGCCGCTACTTCGACAACGCCGACTTCACGTCGGCCACGACGCCGGTGGCCCGCGTCGATGCGCCCGTGAATTTCAACTGGGGAACGGGCTCGCCGGCGACCGGCATCGCGAACACGACCTATTCGGTCCGGTGGACAGGGGCCGTCGTGCCGGCCTTTTCCGAGGTCTACACGTTCACCGTGACCGCCGACGACGGCGTCCGCCTGTGGGTGGACAACGAACTCGTCATCGCCAATTGGGTCAACCAATCGGCGAAGGCGGTGTCGGGGCAGATCGCACTGCACGCAGGGCAGCCGACGGCGATCAAGCTCGAGTACTACCAAAACACGGGGTCGGCGAGCGTCAGGCTCGAGTGGTCGAGTCCGAGCCTGCCCCGCGAGGTGATTCCCCAGGCACGTCTCAACGCGGTCGAGCCCGTGGACAACCGCGGCACGGCCCTCCAGGAGACGTGGACGGGGGTCGGCGGGAACAAGGTGACCGACCTCACCAGCAGTGCTGCCTACGCCGGAGCCCCCGCATATCGCCAGATGATCACGAGCCTGCAGTCGCTCCAGCAGGACGTGGGCGATGCCAACGGCTCGCGGATCCGCGGCTATATCGTGCCGTCGTTCACCGGCACGCACATGTTTTCCGTGGCGGGCAACGACGATGTGCAGTTGTCGCTCTCGCCGGACGCGAATCCAGCCAACGCTGTCCGCATCGCCTCCACGTCGGCCATCACCGCACCGAACGCGTGGACGACCTCCCCGACGCAGACGTCGTCGCCGATCACGCTCGTGCAGGGGCAGCGCTACTACTTCGAGGTGTTGCACAAGGAAAACACGGGCTACAACCACTGGTCGGTCGGATGGACGACGCCCGCGTCGGCCACCGTTACGATCATCGGATCGGACAACATCGAGCCCTGGGGGGCGACCACGCCGTTGCCCGCGTCCGGGATCCTCAACGGCATGTCCACGGGCCGCGACCGGATTCTCGCGAGCCCCGAGCAGCTCGCCCGCGCGAAGGCGCTGGTCGCTCAGGGAGGCTCGTTCCTCACCTGGTACAACTCGATCAAGTCCCGTGGCGACTTGCATCTCACGGAGGATCTTCCCCCGACAACCGCCCCAAGTTCCACGGCCGGCGGCACCCAGCCGATCCTGGCGGGCCTCGAGGACACGCTCACCTACCTCGCCGGCGCGTACAAACTCGTGACCGCCGTCGAGGGCAACGAGACCAACTCGCAAAAGTATTTCGACAAGGCGAAGGCGATCATCCTCAACGTGATCCAGTGGTCCACGTGGGATACTGGATCCCAGTTCCTCGGGGCTGCCATGGCCTCGCAGGCGATCTCGGTCTGCTACGACTGGATGTACTCCAAGTTCACCGCCGCGGAGCGGCAGCAGATCGCCGACCGGGTGTACACGCTCGCCATCGCCCCCTGCATCGACACCTGCACGAAGCAGAACTATTGGACGCAGTGGTATGCCAACTGGTCGTTCGTGTGCATCGGGGGCGTCGGGAGCGCGGCCCTCGCCTTCGCGCCGGAGTATTACAAGACGCAGGCGGAGACGCTCATCGCGAAGGGCTGGCCAGTCCTGCAATCGGCGATGCAGCGATTTGCCGGAGAGAATGGCGGTTGGCCCGAGGGGCCGGGCTACATGGGCTACGGCACGCTGTTTCTCATCCGGCTGATGAGCAATCTGCAGACGGCCGTCGGCACCGACTACGGGCTCTCGCTCGAGAAGGGCTTCCAGCAACTGCCCAACTACATGCTGCACGTCTCGACGAACACCAACGGCAGCGCCAACGGCACGTTTCCCTACGAAGACGGCGACTGGTCGCAGAACGGCGATCCGTGGTTCTACTGGCTCGCGGCCCGGTTCAATCGTGGCGACGTGGCAAAGGTCGTTCGCGACCGGGCCGACTCGACCGCCCAGGTGGCGGTCACGGTCAACGGCGTATCGAGTTCGCCGACCCACCCGTCGTTCCGTTCGCCCTGGGCGCTCATGTGGTACGACCCGCGCGGCGACCAGGCGACAGGGCAGGTCGTCTCGCCGGGCGCTGCCGTCGCCCGCACCGACGCCGGGTTTTACGGCGACCCGCTCGCGAGGCAGTGGGGCACGTCGGGCCAGTATGCCTACAGCGAGCATGTGAACATCTGGCGCGACTCGTGGAGCAACTCGAACGCCGCCGTGATGTTCAAGGGGGGCTACAAGGGCGTCGATGGCCACGAAAACCTCGATGGTGGCACGTTCATCTACGATGCGCTGGGCACCCGCTGGGCCGACGACCTCGGCCGCGACTCCTACGCCCTGTCGTCGGTGGGCGGCACGAGCTACGGGGTCTACCGCAAGCGGGCCGAGGGGCAGAACACGCTCGTCATCAACCCCACCAACAACGACTATTTCAATTCGACCGACGCGAACGAAAAGGCCCTCAACGCCGACCAGGTCTACAAGGACGCCACGGGGAGGCCGGCGTACGCCCCGGTGATCAAGAGCCTGGCCACGGACCTCGAGTCGGTGGGGGTCGTGGACCTTACGAACCTGTACTCGAAGATGCGGGTCTCCTCGGTGCAGCGGGGCTTCCGCTTCGACCGCACCGACGACAGCCTGATCGTGCAGGACGAGATCACCGCGGCGAGCGCCCCTGAAATCTATTGGTTCATGCACGTGAAACTCGCCTGGGCGAACAGGGCGAGCAACTTTGCCATCAGCGCCGACGGCAAGACGGCCACGATCACCAACGGCAGCAACGTGCTGCAGTGCCGGATCCTGTCCGGCACTGGAGCCACCTTCAGCCTCATGGAGGCCAAGTCGCTGCCGTCGTCGCCGGTTGTCGCCGGCCAGGCGAGCACCAGCGGCTTCACGAAACTCACGATCCGCTACACGGGCACGACGAACGAGCGGCTGACGGTGTGGATGGTGCCGCTGAAGGTCGGGCAGTCCGCGCCGGCGACGACGCCTGCGGTCACCGCACTTGCGACCTGGATGCCGCGAACGAACAGGCAGGCCTGGGTCGGCGATATCGACAACGCAGCGTCGGTGTCGGCTGCGGACCAAATCGCGGCGGCCGCCGCGTGGTCGAGCCAGATCTCAACGACGACCGGAAGGACGGCGAAGGCTCTTGACAGTGCGACGGCCAACCGGGTCGTGCCCGTCACCGTGTCGATCCCGCTCAATCCCGGCGAACAGGTGACGTGGGCGAGGCTCGTGGCGGGCATCCGCGCCACGAGCGGCTCTACGAGCAGCGACCTCGTATATCTCGATTCGACGACCGGCCAGACCTACTCGAGCCTCGGCTGGGGCACGATCGACACGAGTGCCACGTCGAAGGAACTCACGCTCTCGGCGTCGCAGTTGGCGAATCTGCAGGATGGCACGCTCAATCTCGCCTTCTCGTCGAACACGACGGTGGACTGGGTGCAACTCCAGTACACCACGCTCGATGCGACCGCCCCCACCGTGACGCTCGCGGCATCCCCGCCGGGAACCTCGGCCACGCCCGTCGGGAGTGTGACCGTGGCGTTCTCGGAGCAGGTGTCTGGATTCGACCTGGCTGATCTTTCGTTGTCGCGCGGTGGTACGGCCGTGTCACTTTCCGGCGCGACGCTCACGACCACCGATAACAAGACGTACACGCTCGGCGGCCTCTCGGGGATCACGTCAACGTCGGGGGCATACACGCTGACGCTCACCGCATCGGGCTCCGGCATCGTCGATGCCTCCGGCAACTCCCTGGCCGCCAATGCGACGGCCACCTGGACGCTCGACGCCCGCTCCCCTACGGCATCGCTCGTGCCGTCGGCGCCTGGGACCACGGCGACGCCCGTCGCCAGCGCTACGATCACCTTTTCGGAGGCTGTCAACGGTTTCGCGATCGGCGATCTCGCACTCACCCGCAACGGCACGGCCGTTCCACTCAACGGTGCGACACTCACGACGGCCGATGACAAGACGTTCGTGCTCGGCAACCTCCTCGGCGCGACATCGCTCTCCGGAACGTATGTCCTCACGCTGCCCGCCGCGACGGCCGGCATCACCGACAAGCTCGGAAATGCATTCACGCAGTCGGCGTCAGCGACGTGGGTGCTCGACACCGTCGCCCCCACGGCCACGATCGAGGTCGCGTCGCCGGGCACCTCGGCGACGCCGGCCGACACCGCCACGATCACGTTTTCCAAGCCCGTGACGGGATTCGACGTCGCCGACCTCGTGCTCACCCGCAACGTCCAGGGCGTGTCGCTCGTCGGCGCCACGCTCGCAAGTGCCGACGGGCGGGTGTACTCGCTCGCGCTCGGCACGAGCGCGGCGATCAACGGTGCCTACGCGCTGTCGCTCACCGGGCCGGGGCTGGGGATCGTCGATGCCCTCGGCAACGCGTATGCATCGACGGCTTCCGCGACGTGGACGCTGGAAACCGCCGTGACCGTAGCCGCCGGCACGACGCTTGTCGATGCGACCGTTCGCGCGGGGAGCGATCGGATCGTCAAGCGTGGCCCGGGCACGCTCGTGCTCACCGTCGCGGGGGCGTTTAGCGGCGGCACGGTCGTCGAGGAGGGCACGCTCGTGGTGCAACATGTCGATGCACTCGCGGCGGGTGCCCTCGATGTGCGCGCCGGGGCGACGCTGCGGCTCGACGTTGGCTACGGCACGGTCGGCATATCGACGCTGGCCCTGGCCGCCACGGCTCGCATCGACATGGGGACCGGGCAACTCACGGTGGTGGCCGGTGGCTTCGACGAGGCGACGATCCGCGCCCGGCTGATCGCCGGTCGCAACGGTGGCAACTGGGCGGGAACGACCGGCATCGGCTCGTCGTCGGCCCCGTCCGGCAGCAATCGGGCTGTGGGCTACCGCGTGGCAGGCGGCGCGCTCCGCATGGCCTGGGCTGCGTTTGGCGATGCCAACCTCGATGGTATCGTCAACTCGACCGACGTGACGCTCGTCAATAATGCGCGGAAGTTCAATGCGGGCGCCGTCACGGGCGTGAATTGGGCCGCGGGCGACTACAACTACTCCGACACGGTGACCAGCGTCGATACCTCGCTCATGAACAACACCGGCCTCTTCGGCCGGGGGGCGTACCGGACGGCGCCGGTCACCGTGACGTACGCCCAATCGAGCGGCTGGGGCACGGGCTTCAACGGTGACGTGACGATCCGCAATACGGGTGCCACGGCGATCAACGGCTGGACCATGGAGTTCGACCTCGACGCCACGATCATCAACATCTGGAATGCCACGATCGTGAGCCGCTTTGGAACGCGGTGCACGATCACGAGCGCCTCCTGGAACGGTTCCATCGGCCCCGGAACCGAGATTTCGTTCGGCTTCCAGGCCGATGGCGTCGCCGGTGAGTCGCCGCGGAATCGGCGGTTCAACGGCGTGGCCGTGTAGCGGAAGCATCATGACGATGAGCCGTGGTGAACGTGGTTGGTGGAGGATCCTGGCGGCCGGATGCGCCGTCATCCTCCACGCCGCCGCGGCGTTCGGCCAAGGCCTGCTCACGCTCGACAACGGTGCGATCAGGATCGGCGTCGATCCCACCAAGGGGGGCGCCATCGTCCAACTCCAGCCGTCCGGAACGGCAGGCACCAATGCCAACGTCGTCAACTCCTACGACCTGGGCCGCGAGATCCAGCAGTCGTACTACTCAGGCCCCGCGGATTTTCAGCCCGCAGGCACGACGCAGCATCCGAGCTGGAGCCCGTGGGGCTGGAATCCGGTGCAGGCCGGCGATGCCTACGGCAACGCATCGGCGGTGGTGGCCTCATCGACGGCGGGCGGCGTGCTCTACACGAAGACGGTGCCGAAGCAGTGGGCCCTGCAGAACGTGGCGTCCGAATGCACGATGGAGCAGTGGATCACGCTCAGCGGCAGCGTGGCGACCGTGCGGAACCGGCTCACCAACGCCCGCAGTGACACGACCCAATACGGGGCGTTCACCCAGGAGCTGCCGGCCGTCTACACGCGGGCCACGCTCACGCAGCTCAAGACGTATTCCGGCCCCCAGCCGTTTACCGGGGCCGCCATCACGACCCTGCCGAATACACCGCCGCCGTCGTGGGGGAGTTTCCGCGGCACCGAGGGCTGGGCGGCATACGTCGATGCCAATGACTGGGGGTTGGGCGTCGTCCTGCCCGGCAACGTCAGTTTCAAGGGAGGCTTCTTCACGAGCGGCAGCGCCACGCTGCCCACGAGCCCGAGCACCGGCTACATCGCGCCCTTGCGCGCGGAGATCCTCGATCATGACATCGTCTACGACTACACGTATCACCTCGTGCTCGGCAAAGTCGCCGACATCCGCGCCTTCGCGGTGGCGAACCAGCCGACCCTCGAGCCCGACTATCAGTTCCAGGGAACGCGGGCCGGTTGGACGTACAAGGGTGGCGTGTCGGACGCGGGTTTTCCCATCGGCGACCGGCTGGCCCTCACCATCAGCGGCAGCGATCCGCAGATGTGGGGCCCGGAGACGACGTTTCAGGCCGCCAACGTGCCCAAGCTCTACGTCCGGGCAGCCTACGCGCTCACGAGCGGCACCGCCGCGACCGCCCAGCTTTTCTGGGAACGCAACAACGGCGCATCGCCGATCAGCGCGACCAACAGCAAGACGCTCTCGGTGGTGAACGACGGGCAGTATCGGATCTACGAGATCGACCTCTCCTCGACGTCGTCGTGGGCCGGCCAGATCTCCCGGCTGCGGTTCGATCCGGTGACGTCGGCCGGCACCGGCAGTTCCATCGACGTGCAGTTCATCTCGGCCTCCTATCCGACCACGATCACGATCGACGTGGCCAGTGGCACGCAGACCCAGGCCGAGGCCCGCAACACGTTTCTCACCGGCACGTTCGGGATCGTGAAGACGGGCTCGGGCATGCTCACGCTCACCACGTCGAACACGTTCACGGGTGATACGCAATTGGCGGCGGGCGGGCTGCGGCTCGGGCATGCCGCGGCCATCGTGAACAGCACGCTCGACACGCTCGCGGGGAGCGCAGGCACGCTGTCGTTCGGCACGCTCGCGAGCGCCACGTTCGGCGGGCTCTCCGGCTCGAACGGGCTCGTGCTCACGAACTCCGCGACGACGCCGGCCGGCGTGGCGCTCACGGTCGGGGGCAACGGCCAATCGACGACGTTCGTCGGATCGCTCTCCGGCTTGGGCTCGCTGACGAAGACTGGCACGGGCACGCTGACGCTGTCGGGGAGCAGTTCCCTCGCGGCGCCCTACCGGCTCACGGGTGGGTGGCTCGACCTCGGTGCCGCGAACGCGTTGGGCAGTGCCGCGACCCTCGTCGTGGCCCCGACGAGCGGAACGGCGACGTTCGATCTCAACGGGTTCAGCCACGGCCTCGCCAGCCTTTCCACTTCGGGCTCCGGCGGGTTCGCGGTGATCGACACGACCGCCACGAGCGGGATCGCGACGTTGACGGTGGGGAGTGGCAATCTCACGGAAACGTTCGCAGGTCGGCTCCAGAATTCGGTGGCCGGCGGAAGCCTCGGCGTCACGAAAAGCGGCACAGGCACACTGACGTTGTCGGGAAGCGGTTCGGCGATCGGCGGCCCGCTCGTCGTCAGCGGCGGGCGGCTCGTGATCGACCCCGGGGCAACGGGAGGATTTTCGGCCGGCGGCAAACTCCAACTCGCGGCCGGTGGTGGCGCGAGCGCCGCGCTCGAAATACGGTCGGGCAGCAATTCGCTCACGTCGACCGGCATCGGGGCGATCGCCGATGCGAGCGGCACGTCGTCGCTGGAGATGAAGGGGGGCTCGACCACGCTCGCGCTGACGGCGAGCCGGTTCCTCGTCGGCAACAAGGGGACGGGATCGCTCGTGGTGTCGGGCGGGCTCTTCACGATGTCCGGCACCAACGATCTCGTCATCGGCGGCGACTCGCAGTACGCCGCAACGAACGCCGCGGGAACGATCACGGTCAGCGGGGGCACGCTGTCGATCACCGGATCGGGGTCGCTGCGGATGGGGGTGAACGTCACGGGCACCGTGGGTGCTACCAGCGGCGCCCGGGGCACGGTGAACCTCGACGGCGGCGTGTTCGAGACGGCGAGATCATTCACGATCAACACGGGCAGCGGCACGGTGAACCTCAACGGCGGCACGCTGCGGGCGCTTGCGTCGAGCACGAGTTTCATGAGCGTGAGCGCCGCGCGGGTCGGCCCGGGAGGGGCGGTTCTCGATACCGTCTCCCACACGGTCACGATCGCCCAACCGCTCCTGACATCGGGCAGCGGTGCGGGCGGGCTCACCAAGCTCGGCGGCGGAACGCTCCGGCTCACGGGAAACAACACCTACACGGGCCTGACCAACGTGACAGCCGGGACACTCGCGATCTTCGGCAACCAGGCGGCGGCGACGGGGGCCGTGACGGTTGCGAGCGGGGCGACGCTCGGTGGCACCGGCACGGTGGGGGGCGCCACGACGATCCAGTCGGGAGCGACGCTCGCGCCGGGGGCGAGCCCCGGCACGCTCACGTTCACGCAGGGCCTCACCTGGAACGGCGGCGGCAACTACAACTGGCAGGTGCTCGACGCGGGCGGAACGGCCGGCACGAGCGGCGGCTGGGATCTGGCGAGCGTGGCGGGGACGCTCTCGATCGCCGCGACGTCTGCCGATCCGTTCAAGATCAACCTCTGGAGCCTGTCGGGGATTTCCCCCGACGTCAGCGGCAGCGCGGCGAACTTCGATCCCACGCGAGCGGCGACCTGGCGGATCGCGACTGCGACGGGCGGGATCAACGGCTTCTCGGCGGACAAGTTTCAGATCACGACCGCGGCCGCCAATGGCACCGGCGGCTTTGCGAACGAGACATCGCGGGGCACGTTCAGCCTGGCGCTCTCGGGGAGTACCGGGCTCGACCTCGTGTTCACGCCGGTCACGACGCTCACGTGGTACGGCAACGGTGTCAGCCCGGGCGGGGCGGGCACGTGGACGACCACCGGCACCAACTGGCACAACGGCAAGGATCTCGGCCCCTGGGCTCCGGGGGCGACGGCGATGTTCAGCGGGAGTGGTGGCACCGTGACGGTCGGGCCGGGAGTGACCGCGGGTGGAGGGATGCGGTTTGCCGGCTCGACGTACACGCTCTCGGGCTCGGCTATCACCGTTTCCGGCACCGTGATCGTCACCTCGGGCACGCTCGTGCTGGCGACGGGGAGCGTGGCGGGCAGCCCTGCGCTTGCGGTGAGCACCGGCGGCGCGGTGAAACTGCCGGCCGATCGGCAGCAGGTGCTGAACGTTTCCGCGCTCGCGGTCGATCAGGCGACCGGCGGAAAGATCGACATCGGCACGAGCCGGATCAACGTCGCACCGGGCGGGATCACGGAGGCCGACCTGCGGGCCGATCTCATCGCGGGCCGCGGCGCCGGCTCGTTTTCCGGGACGAGCGGGATCATGACGACGGGTCCGAAGGCGTCGGCCGGGTCAGCGAATCCGCTGGTGGGCTACCGCGTGCTCGCGAGCGGCTCGGCGATCGTGGCCTGGGCGGCGGCGGGCGACGCGAACCTCGACGGCCAGGTGAGCAGCGTCGATGTGTCGCTCATCAACAACGCGAAGCTCTACGGCAAGGGAAACGTCGGGGCGACCTGGTCCCAGGGCGACTTCAACTACTCGGGCAGCGTGACGAGCGTCGATATCTCGCTCATGAACAACGCCGCGCTCTACAACAAGGGCTCGTACCTGCCGGTGGCCCCGAGCGGCCTGATGGCGATGGCCATGGGGAGCGCCGGGGGCGGGCTGACGCTCGGCGGGGCCGGCAGTCTCGATGCCGCGAGCCTACAGGGCATCGCCGTCGTGCCGGAGCCCGGTGGCTGGCGATTGCTGATTGCCGCCGTGTTCGGCATGGGGGCCGCCGAATGGGTTCGTCGGCGGAAAAGCGCTGGGCCGCCCGGGGGCAGGGCGCAATTTGATGCGACACGCGGCCGCAGTCTTGCCCTCATCAACGAGTCGAGATAACCTTCCATAACGGTGGTGAGATTTTACTTGTCCTTCGCCATCGGTTTTCATTCTGAAAGGGACGCTACTGACCTCGTGCGAGATTCGTCGCGGAAACGCCGGCTGATGAGCTGGTTGGTTCCGCTTGGCGCACTCGAGGAAGTGGCTTCCGTCTCCTGCGGCCCGGTTTGTCTGGTGTCCGCTGGTACATCGGTGCGGGCTCCAGCCTGGCCACGTCCTCGATCCGTTGACGATCCTCCACGAGCGCCCAGGGCTACACGGGTGACGCGATGAAACGGCTCGCAGGAGAAATGACCATGACGTTCGATATGATTCGCCGATTCGCTCTGGCGCTGGCCATCGTCTGCGGCACAGCCAACGCATCGTTCGCGGCTGTCGTCAACGTCTACTACAACCCGGTGACGGGCAATCTCAAACTGCAAAACACCACCGCCTCAGCGGTGAAGTTGCTCTCGTACCAAATCGTGACGCTCGGTGATGGCACCTACGGAACCGTGGCTCCTGGCGGCCAGGGCTATCTCACCGGTTCGGCGGCGATCATGCCTTCCCCGGCACCCGCGTGGCCGACTTCGAACACCGACGCGGGCAGCAACGGCCTGTTCTCCGAGATCTATGCAGCAAACACGTTTACCGGGACCTCGACCGTCCCAGTGCTCACGCTCTCGGCCAATTCCAGCTGGAGCGCTACGAACCCGATCGGTCCGACCGGCTCCTTCTTTGACCTCGGTAACGTTGCTGCCCTGGGCATGACGCAGGCGCAGTTGGACGCACGGTTCATCACGGTGTGGGAACTCTCGCCAGGGGAGACCACGGGTTACGGCAAGTTCCTCTTTGACTACGAGACAAGCCCGGGCATGTTTTCAGGGGCGACGTTCGGCGACGTCGTGGCCGTGGTGCCCGAGCCCTCGATGTTCGTGCTCGCGGCAGCCGCCGCGGGCGTCGGCGTCATGCGGCTTGTGCGTTCGGGGGGGCGGAGGCTACGACTGTCGGCCGCTGCCAACGACTACCCCCGAGGCCCCCGCGACGATGACGCCCCACCAGCGGTTTGAATCCCTGCATCTGAAGCTGCCACCCGCGCCCAAGCCTGCGGGCCTCTATAAGCCGGCGATCGTCGTCGATCGCCTCGTGTATCTCTCGGGCCACCTCCCGCTGCAGGCCGACGGCTCGCTCGTGCGAGGCTGCGTGGGCCGCGATCTGGATGCCGACGGCGGCAAGCAGGCCGCCCGCCTCGTGGGGCTTGCGATGCTCACCACGCTCGTGGCCGCACTCGGCAGCCTCGACCGCGTGAAGCGTTTGGTCAAACTGTTCGGCGCCGTCAACTGCACGCCCGAGTTCGAGAAGCATCCCCATGTGATCAATGGGGCGAGCGAATTATTTGCCGAGGTGTGGGGGCCGGATCATGGCGTCGGCGTGCGCAGCGCTGTCGGCATGGGTTCGTTGCCGATGGGCGTCCCCGTTGAGATCGAAGCCGTGTTCGAACTCGCGTGAGTCGGCCGATGATTCGTCGAGTGCGGCATTCCGGAAGTACCTGCCGTGCCTTTTTTGCCCTCATCAGCCGAGGATGGCTCTATGCACACCATGCGACGTGGACGGCGGGCTCTGCCGGTGAGCGGCTGTCTGATCGGGGTGTTCGGCCTGGCTTGCGCGCTCGCTGAAGGGCAGCCGCCGTCGTTCGGGCCGACGTCGGCAGCGGCCATGCCGGCGGCGGCAAGTTGGCCCGCACGGCCTCCCGCGCGGATTTACATACTGCCGTTCTCGATCGACCCAGCGCTGCAGCAGCAGATGCAACAGGCGTCCACGCTCGTGCCCCAGGGGCCGGTGCGGCAGATGATCTCGGCCCGCCCCCGGGTGACCGACATGGTGACGGGGTTCGATCGCAGCGAGCCGCCCGGTGTCTCGATCGCCAAACTCGTGGCCGACGATCTTGCGCGGGCGGGCTACCCGGTCGTGTTCTGGGCCAATCCTGCCCCGCCGCCGGCCGACGGCTGGAGGCTGGGCGGCCAGGTCGTGGTGCTCGACGACGGCAACGCCATGGCCCGCAATGCCATCGGCTTCGGCTTCGGCAACAAGAGCATCGGCATCGACGTCGGCATGGCCGACCCGGCCACGGCGAATGGTCAGCCGTTCTTCATTCTCGACACCTCCGACCGCGGCCGGCTCACGCCCGGCACGGTGCCGCTCGCTGCCGTGGCGGGGTTCAATCCGGTGGTCGTAGCCGGCAAACTCGTGGCATCGAGCAGCGGCCTTGCCGACATCGCCCAGCAGCAGCGGCTCGCGGGCGAGATCGCCGCTGCAGTCTCCCAGGCGATCAACCAGAACGGGCCGTCGATGCCCCGCTAGCAGGGCAGGATGCGACGGCTTGCCCACCGGGACGTTTCCCGAGGAAGTGGTCCCGTCACATGCATGCCTCCCAATAGCAGCGGCCGGACTTGAACCGGCGACACCCGGCTTATGAAGCCGGTGCTCTAACCAACTGAGCTACGCTGCCCTGATGCTCAAACTATACCGTCTTCGACCACCGCCGCCAGCGCCTGCGGCGCGAGCGTGTGGGCACTACCGAAACCGGCCACGAATCGCGCCGAGAGCGGCGTGAAGGCCACGATCGAGAAGTCGCCGAGTTGAAACAGGTCGGCCGCCTGCGGGTGCTTCGCGAGATACGCCACCGAGAGCGCGGCGTAGTCGGCGTGGTCGCGCGGGATGAACTCAGCCACCGCCGGAATCGACACCCGCGGCAGCGCCTGCGGGATTGCGGCCGACTCCGGGGCCGTGAGCAAGAGGCACACCTCCGGCGCCGCGAGCATGTCGCGGGTATGGGACGCAAGCCGGCTCACGTGCGTGATCAGCCGCAGACCGGCCGGCGTGAACGCGACCGCGATCGGCACCATCGACGCGAACGGCAGGCCGTCGTGGAGCGTGGCGAGTGCCGCCGTCGGGCGAGACTCGAGAAGCTGGCGGAGCAGGACACGAGCGTCGTCATTCATGAGGACATCAACTCCGCGGATGAAGTGCGTGCGGCCGACAAGAGCACCACCGCCCGGTTGCCGTCGGTGTGGTACGGGTCGCCGGTGAGGTTGCGCTTCGGGGCGGCGGCGGTGCAGGGGCCCACGCCATTGACGTAGCCCGCCGCGGCCACGCGGCCCGCCTGGAGGAGGTCTTCGAGGACGTAGTCGCGTGATTCGTCGACGTTGGGATCGATGCGATGGGTCGTGAGGTTCCAGGCCCGGGTCGTGAACCGCACGCCGATGTCACGGCTCACCTGGCCCACCCACACAGGCGTCTCCTGGAAGGAAAGCGGCGTCAGCCAGAGCCGCAGGTGGAGCCGTTCGTTGATCGAATGCCGCACCCGCTGGAGCGCGAGGTCCTGCGTACGGCCGAAGAGATGCAGCGGGCTCACCGGCGAATAGCGGTAGTTCGAGCCGAGCAGGAACGCCCGCACCGTCTTCCAGCAGGTCGCCAGCGAGATCGTCTCGCAGGCGTCCCAGCGGGCGGCGAACGCGGCCAGCAGGGCGTCGAAGGATCCGACGAGCACGAGGTTTACCGGATCGCCCGCCCGTGATCCGGAGGCGTTGGTCGTGGCTGCGGGCAGGGCCTCGAGCCGGGCCACGAGCTGCGGCACGTCGCAGGGCTCCGTCTTCCCTGCCGGATGCAACGCGGCGAAGTCGCGGTCGAGGTAGTCGGTGGCGATGCCGGCCACGGGCACGGTGAAGAAGAAATCGATCGGGGCCGCCGCCTGCTCGTGGGTGAGCGACCGCAGGATGCCCCTGACCTCCGAGAGCCGCACGTGCACGGCCTTCGTGCCGAGGTCGAGCGTCGTAAAGACGAACCCCTCGGCCGTGTCACCCGGCCGGATCGGCCCCAGGCGGAAGCCGCTCGACGCGAAGACGTCGTTCATCCGTCCATTCGCCAGCCACGCCGTGACGAGCTTGAGCGGCAGGAGGGCGAGCAGCGGCACGAACAGCCACGCCATCGCCCCAAACGCCGACAGCCGCCGCGTGATCGAGAAATGATTCACCGCCGCCGCCTCCAGCGGCGTGAAGTAGCGGGGGTCGATGCTCACGAGCTGGAGCCGAAGGCTTTCGGGCGAGCGGTTTGCGATCCGCAGGAACACGGGCTGCACGCCGTGCTTCGGGAGGTCGCCCCCGAACCGCCTGCGGCTCTCGGCCGCCGAGAGCACGGCGACAGTCACCTGCGCCCGGTCGTTCCCCTGCGACACGGCGCGATTGAGAAAGCCGGTGAACGACTCCTCAGGCTCGTAGGCCGTCGTGACGAGCCGCCAGAGGCGAGCGAACACGGCTATCCGACTCCATCACGAATGGTGAGCGACTTGGACCACGGGAGGTGAGGGGCTGCCCATGCTCCAAGAGCCGGCGTATTTGACCAGCGCAGGCAGGATGCCGGAGCGCAGGCAAATCCGAGTGAGCCGAAGCCTGGAGGGCGAAGGCGAACGTCCGGCGACGGAGCGTGGGCAGCCCCTCACCGGGCCACTGCCCACGCCCTCCGTCGTCTGAAAACCGGGGCTATTCAACGAGCGCGCACGAAGCCTTCACGACCGCGTCGATCTTGTCGTCGGAGAGGCCGCCCTTCGCGAAGGCGTGGTTGGCCTTCACCTTGCCCTCCTTGTAGCAGACGACGGTCACGTCGGCGTCGGGAGCGATCTTGAAGTCGGCGGGGCCGTCCTTCGCGTCTTCCGGCACCACGAACGCGATCCGCGAGAGCCCGTGCTTCGACGCGAACTCCTCGGTGGCCTTCTTCAGGCTCTCGGCGTCGGCGCCGATCATGTTCACGAAGCTCATGAGCTTTTCGTCCTGGTGCTCCTCGACCTCTTCCTCGATCTTCTTGAGGAGCTTGGCGAGCTTCTCGTCGGCGGAGCGGGCGAACACCATCACCACCGGCTTCGAGCCGGTCTTGCAGCGGTAGCAGCCCGAACGGCCGACCGCGAAGCCGTCGTCGGGGTTGCCGGCGACCTTCGTCACCGTGAACGCCCCCACCGAGTCGCCCACCTGCGGGCCGCTGGTCACCTCGGCCGAGGCCGTCACCGCCGCCAGGGTCACGATCGCCGTCATCGCCATCATCGAGCAAAACTTGTGCATCACGAACTCCTTCGAGGGCCGAGTGGTCGGTCGTCATCCGGTCGGCGCCACGCGGCTACCGACGCAATCTCCTTGCCCGGCTGATCGTACCGCGGGTAGCATCGAGCCCGCAAACAATCGGGAAATTGGCACGTTCCCGGTCACGCTTCATCGCCCTTCTCCCTCTTCCTGGAGGACCCTCGCATGGCCACTGTCGCCGCCACCCCGAAGTCCGCCCGTCCGCCGATTCACCAGACGCACCTCTTCATCGGTGGCGAGTGGGTGCCTGCCAGGAGCGGGAAGACGTTCGAAACGATCAACCCGGCCACCGAGGAAGTGATCGCCCAGGTCGCCGAGGGCGACGCCGCCGACGTCGATGCGGCGG
The DNA here is from genome assembly GCA_040397685.1 of Pirellulales bacterium. Lineage (GTDB taxonomy): Bacteria > Planctomycetota > Planctomycetia > Pirellulales > UBA1268 > RGVT01. Next base: position 255 of record JBBAVM010000037.1, on the reverse strand, counting down.
TGCGGGCGGCCCGCGCGGCGTTCGACGAGGGGCCGTGGCCGCGGATGAACGCCCGCGAACGGGGCCGCATCATGCTCCGCCTTGCCGACCTCATCGAGGAGGAGATCGACGAACTCGCCGCGCTCGAATCGCTCGACAACGGAAAGCCCGTGAGCGACGCCCGGACCGGCGACATCCCGCTCGCCCTCGACTGCCTGCGGTACTACGCCGGCTGGGCCGACAAGATCCACGGCCAGACGATCCCGATCAACGGCA
>JBBAVM010000036.1:0-29322 GCA_040397685.1 Pirellulales bacterium | reverse complement strand
CTCGGCGCCTGGCTCCTGCCCGGCGTGGACAAACTCCACAAGGTGACGATCATCCCGCGTGGGCGGGCTCTCGGCGTGACGCAGCTGGTGCCCGAGGAAGACCGGATGAACATCGGCGAGTCGGACCTCAACAACCGCCTCGTCTTCATCCTCGCAGGCCGGGCGGCCGAGAAGCTCGTGTTCGGCGAATACTCGGCCGGTGCGGAGAACGATCTCGTGCAGGCCACGCGGCTTGCCCGCCGCATGGTGGCCCACTGGGGCATGAGCGAGAAGGTGGGCCCGGTGGCCTGCCACGTGACCAACGAACATCCCTTCCTCGGCCGCGACGTCTACGAGCAGCGGGAGTTCAGCGACCACACGGCCCGGGTCATCGACGACGAAGTCACGCGGATGCTCAACGAGGCCGCCGATCGGGCCACGCACCTGCTCACCGACAACCGCGGCAAGCTCGATGCCCTCGCCGGCGCCCTCGAGACGCAGGAGATGCTCGACGACGTCGAGGTCGTTGCGATCATCGGCCCCGCCGTGCCGCGGCGGCCCGGCGAGGCTGCCACTGCCGAAGCCACCTCCCCGTCCCAGGCCGCCCGCGATCCGCAACCCGGCTGACGATCGCCCATGCGGAATCAGTCCGGACCGTCCCCACGGAAGCCCGCAGCGCAAGCAAGGGGCACCACCCCGCGCCAGCATCACCCGGACTCTCCTCGCTCGCGCTTCGGGCTTCCATCACCGTCCACCACCGCGAAAGAACTCTCCCATGCTCTCGCACGCCGTCTACTTCTCGCTCAAGGACCGCTCGCCCGCCGCCGTCAAGGCGCTCGTCGCGGCGTGCGAGACCTTTCTCACCGCCCACCCGGGCACGGTCTCGTTTTCGGTGGGCACCGTCGCCGGCTACGACCGCCAGGTGAACGACCGCGACTTTGACGTGGCCCTCGAGATCGTGTTTGAATCGCACGCCGCGCACGACGCCTACCAGACGGCCGAGCGCCACACGCAGTTCATCGCCGAGCAGGCGCCCAACTGGGCGAAAGTCCGCGTCTTCGACGTGGACGTCGCCAAGCGCATGTAGGACAGGCTTCAGCCTGTCTCTTTTCGACAGGCTGAAGCCTGCCCCACTTTTTCACACGACCCTGCCCTTGGACACGGCGATCCTGCCGCCGAAGCAGGTCGCCACGTCGCCGCCCGCCACGCGCGCCCGCTCGTGATACCGCGCGCGATACCGCCAGCCGCCGGCGTCGTTTTCATAGCCCAGGGGCAACGGCGAGGGATCGATCGCGCAGTCCACGAGCGGCGGCACCGCCGGCCCCGCCTCGTCGAGCGGATGCGGAAAGTTCACGTTCCAAAACTCGCCCGGCCCGAGCGGCCGCGGCACGACGTCGGCGAGCACCGCCTCCATCCAGCGGGTGGCCCGCGCCCAGTCGATCGGCGCCTCGCGGCGATGGTAGTGCGAGACGGCGAGCGACTTCGCGCCATGCAGCGCGGCCTCCCGGGCGGCGGCCACCGTGCCCGAGTGGTGGATGTCCACACCGAGGTTGCCGCCGGCGTTGATCCCGGAGAAGACCCAGTCGGGCCCCGGCCCGTCGCGAAACAGCGCCGCGAGCGCGAGCCGCACGCAATCGGCGGGCGTGCCATCGACATGCCAGCGGTCGGGCCCCACCGGCTCGAGCACGAGCGGCCGGTCGGTCGTGACGCGGTGGCCGCAGCCCGAATGCGGCTCGCGCGGCGCGACGACCACGACCCGCCCCGCCCAGTCGCGGCAGGCCGCCGCGAGCGCGGCGAGGCCCGGCGCGTCGATCCCGTCGTCGTTCGTGAGGAGGATGTGCATCAGCCCGGCACCGCCCGCTCGAGGAAGGCGTTGACGATCGCCCACACGCCCTCGGCGGCGTCGGCCGCCAGCCGGATGACCTCCTCGGCATCGGTGAGTTCCGGCGCGTCGGGCCGGGCGACGTTCGTCACCACCGACACCGCCGCCACGTCGAGCCCGAGCAGCCGGCCCGCCACTACCTCCGGCACGGTGGACATGCCGACGGCGTCGGCTCCCATCACGCGGAGCATGCGATATTCGGCCCGCGTCTCGTAGCTCGGCCCGAGCAGATACGCGTAGACGCCCTGCCGGGCGGGCAGGCCGAACGACCGCGTGGCCGCCAGCGCCCGCTCGACGAGGGCGGGGTCGTACCACCGGCCGGCCATCGGAGCGACGGTCCCCGCCACCGGTTCGAGCCCCTCGCCCCAGGGAAGAGCGACGAAGTCGAGGTGGTCGTTCATCACGAGCAGTTCACCGCTCTGCATGTCGGGCCGCAGGCCGCCGGAGGCGTTTGTGAGCAGGAGCGTGCGCACGCCGAGCGCGGCGAGGAGTTCCACACCGCGGGTGAGCGTCTCCGGCGGGAAGCCCTCGTAGGCATGCACCCGACCCTGGAGCATGACGACGGGCCGGCCGCCCAGCCGGCCGCAGACGAGCCGGCCGCGGTGCCCCGTCGCCGTGCTCGACGCGAGCCAGCCGGTGTCGCGCGAGGCGATCACCCACGCATCCTCGAGCCGATCGGCCAGGCCGCCGAGCCCGGTGCCCAGCACGACGCCGAGCGGCGCGTCGAAGCCGCCGGCGGCGCGGATGCGGGCGGCCGCCTCGACCGCGCCGGCCCGCGGCCGCCTGCCTACCCGCGCCGCTGCGTGCTCACGCACCGTCATCGCTCCTCCGCGTCGGTTTTCCGCCCCTGGCCGCGGCACCCTTTGCCGCCGCGCGGGCGAATCCGTATTCTCGCCGTTTCGCCGCGGTTTTGAAAACGGCTGCGGCATCCACCCCCTGCCGGGAGCCAGCCAAGCGATGCCCACGAGAGCGGAAAAGTTTGCGGGTCTGTCGGTCGCCATCGTCACGCCGTTTCGCGACGGCAAGATCGACTATGCGCGGCTCCGCGAACAGGTCGAGTTCCAGGCCCGGGCGGGCGTGAAGTGCCTCTGCCCCGTGGGCACGACGGGCGAGTCGCCCACGCTCTCGCACGAGGAGCACGAGCGCGTGATCGCGGAGACCATCGACGCCGCCGCGGGCCGTGTGCTCGTGATGCCGGGCACGGGGAGCAACTCGACCGCCGAGGCGGTGCGGCTCACGAAGTATGCGGCCAAGGCCGGCGCCGACGCGGCGCTCGTCGTCGGCCCCTACTACAACCGCCCGACCCAGCAGGGTATCTACGAGCACTTCAAGGCGATCGCCGAGAGCGTCGAGATCCCGATCTGCGTCTACAATATTCCCACGCGGACCGGCCGCAACATCGAGCCCGAGACGATCGTGCGGCTCGCCGGCCTGCCCGGGATCGCGATGGTGAAGGAGGCCACGGGCTCGATGGACCAGGCCTCCCAGATCCTCGCGGCCACCGACCTCACCGTGCTCTCCGGCGACGACAGCATGACGCTCCCGCTCCTGGCGATCGGGGGCCGCGGCGTGATCTCCGTCGTGGCAAACCTCGTGCCTGCCGACATGAAGGCGCTCATCGACGCCTTCGACGCGGGCGATCTCGCGAAGGCCCGGGGCCTGCATCGCAAGCTCTTCACGCTCTGCCGTGATCTTCTCGGCCTCGCCAGCAATCCCATCCCGATCAAGCGGGCGATGGCGATGCTCGGCCGCGACACCGGCGACGTGCGGCTGCCGCTCGTGCCCCTCGAGCCGGCCCTCGCCGACAAACTCCAGGGCGTCCTCCGCGACTACGGCCTCCTCACGTAGGACAGGCTTGAGCCTGTCACGAATCTCTTCACGTAGGACAGGCTTGAGCCTGTCACGAATCTCGACAGGCTGAAGCCTGTCCTACGCGCTCACAAATCACGACAGGCTGAAGCCCGTCCTACTCCACCACTCTGAGCGTCGCGCCCTGGCTGTCGAAGCGGGCGATGACGGGCTCGTATTGCGGCAGGAGCTTGAGCGCGTCGAGCCGCTCGACGAGGGCGCCCGCCGCATCAAGCGACTCGCAGCACGTCATCACGGCCGGCCCCCAACTGCTCTGCGCCGCCCCCTCGATGCCAAGCTCGCCGAGCAATTCGATGAGCTGGGCGGTCGAGGCGGCGTGGGGCAGCCGCTCCGACGCCGCCTCGAACGGCGCGCCGGCCAACCGACCGTAGCGCTGCACCGCCGCCGAGAACGCCGCGAAGTCGGCCTCGACCGCGGCGGGCAGCAGTTCCATGAGTGCGATGCGGGAAAGTTCGGCCGCGACCTCGCGGGGCGTCGGCTCGAGGGTTTGAAACGCCGCCTTCTCCGCCTCCCCGTGGAGACCGATCGAGTCGCGCTGGATGATCACGACGCACCGCCATGCCGACGGCAGCCGCACCCGCGCAACGAGCGGCGAAAACCCCGCATCGGTCGCGCCCGGTCGTGGCGCCGCATGTCGGCCCGCCTCCACGATCAGGCCACCGCGGCTGAAGCCGTGGATGCCGACGCACGACCGCCGGCCGCGGCCCACGGCACGGGCAAACTCGAAGACCTCCGCGGCCTCGAACGTATGCTCGTTGTCACCGTCGGGCACGGGGCCGCACCACAGCCGCCGCATCCCCGCCGCGACGGCGAGCGCCAGCTGCGTGCCGCTCCCAAGACCCACGTGGGCCCGCGGCGTCGCAACGACCTCAATCTCCGCGGCGAACCGGGCATCGAGCCCCCACGTCGCAGCCGCGTCGCGGGCGAACTGCACGGCCCGCTCCGCGAGCGGTCCGCGACCGAGAAACGCGTCGGCCCGCCGCAGCCGCACGTGCACCAAAGGCCGATCCACCATCACGCCGACCCCGCCATACGACCGCAGGCCGGGATCGCCGAACGACAGCATCCCGAGGTGGAGCCGCCCCGGGCCGCGCACCTCCACGGACCGCGGCGGTCGATTCGATGTGCGATGTTGCTCAGCCATGACGAAAGTAGACCGGCGCGGCAGCCGAGCGCGAAGGGCCCCCGGAGGACAGGCTTCAGCCTGTCCTACTCGCTCACGCATCCCGACAGGCTGAAGCCTGTCCTACGAGCAGCGAAAACGCCTCGTGCTCGCGCGCGCCGCCGGTCTTCTCCACGAGCACGCGCAAGTCCGCGAGCCGGCGCCGCACCTCGTCGATGCCGAGCAGATGCACCCGCGTGAGAAGGATCGCCCCCTCCACCACGGCATGCCGCGCCCGGTTGAGCCCCACGAACGGCCGGCCCTCGTGCGTCGCCACGACCCGGGCTTCGAGCCGCTGCCGCTCGCCCGAGCGGTCGGCCGCCACGATCTCGAACTCGTACGCCCGGCAGGCGTCCTCGAGCACCCACCCAGGCACGGCCGACGCCGGACGGCTGGCCGGCTCAGGCCCGGGCGCGTTCGTCACGACCCGCGCGATCAGGAGCGCATCGACCGTCGCATGAAACACGCCCGCCCCGTGCCGAGCGAGGTTGCCGGCCGTCTGGCTCGTGGCGAACGGCTTGAGGATCAGCCGGTCGATCGCGCCGGAGGCGGCGGCTGCGTCATCGACCTCCGGCCCCATCGCGGACAGGTGCATCCGGCCCTCCGCATCGCAGGTGGTGACGAGGCCTTCGAGGATCATCGGTGCATGCGCATCCCGCTGGACGTCGCCGGCAATGGTCCGCCGCCGGCGTCGTTTACAATAGCGTGCGGACGGCAGCCCGCCGTCCCCCGCCCGCCAGCCGGCCGTGCCACCGTGACGATTCCTCGCGAACGCATCCATTTCGTCACCGGCAAGCTCGCCGAGCACTCGCTCAGGCACGTCCTCGAGACGCTCGCGCCCCGCGTCGGTTTCGACTTCACGGTGCAGGTGCTCAACATCACCGTCGCCGCGCTCATGACCACGCCCTGGATCGCCCGCCGGCTCGCGGTGCCCGAGGGGACGACCTGCGTGATCCTGCCGGGCGCGTGCCGCGGCCCCCTCGACGCGGTGCAGGCGGTCGCCGGGGTGCGCGTGGAGCGCGGCCCCGAGGACCTGCGGCGGCTCGACGAGTTCTTCGGGCAGCAGTCGCGCGACCTCGCCGACTACGGGGCCCACGACATCGAGATCATCGCCGAGATCAACCACGCCCCACGGCTCGCCATGCAAACGCTCCTCGCCGAGGCCCGCCGCCTCGTGGCCGCCGGCGCCGATCGGATCGACGTCGGCTGCGATCCGGGCTCGACGTGGGCCGGCGTGGGCGACGCGGTGCGGATGCTCGTGGCCGAGGGGATGAAGGTGTCGATCGACAGCTTCGACCCGGCCGAGGTCGCCGCCGCGGTGCGGGCCGGGGCGAGTCTCGTGCTCTCGGTCAACTCAGCGAACGTGGCGGCGGCCCCGGACTGGGGCTGCGAGGTGGTCGTCGTGCCCGACGTGCCGGCCACGCTCGCCGGTTTCGACGACACGATCGCGAGGCTCGCCGCCGCGGGCGTCCCCCGCCGCCTCGATCCCGTCCTCGAGCCGATCGGCTTCGGGTTCGCGGCGAGCCTCGGCCGCTACCTCGACGTGCGGAGGCGATATCCCGACGCCGAGATGATGATGGGCGTGGGCAACCTCACCGAACTCACCGACGTCGATTCCGCCGGCGTCAACACGCTGCTCCTCGGCTTCTGCCAGGAGACCGGGATCCGCTCGGTGCTCACGACCGAGGTGATCCACTGGGCGACGAGCAGCGTGCGCGAGTGCGCCCTCGCCCGCGCGCTCGTGCACCACGCGGTCGAGCACCGCACGCTCCCCAAGCACGTGGAGCCCCGGCTCGTGACGCTCCGCGCGGGGAAGCCCCAGACGCACGGGCCCGAGGCACTTGCCGCCCTCGCCCACGCGATCCGCGACCCCAACATCCGCATCTTCGCCGAAGGGGGGCTCTTGCACGTCGTCGGCGCGGGGATCCACCTCGAATCACGCGATCCGTTCGCGCTCTTCGCCGAGCTCGAGACGCTGCGCGACGACATCGACTCCAGCCACGCCTTCTACCTCGGCTACGAGATGGCGAAGGCCGCGACGGCGCTCACGCTCGGCAAGGACTACCGCCAGGATCAGGCGCTCGACTGGGGCCATCTCACGCAGCCCGAGATCGGCCACGGCCCGTCGCGGGCGGCCGCCGACGTGGCGAAAAAGGCGGGCGCCCTCCCGCCGACCGACATGGCGGCCGACGAGGTGGCCCGATCGTGACGACGCCCCCTTCCCCGCAGCCCGGTGCCGTGCCGCTCGTCACGCGACGCCTCACGACCGCCTCGGGCGCAGTCGTCGCCGAACTGGCGCCGCACGTCACGTCCGCAGCGGTCTTCCGCCGGCTCGCCGGCGCGCCGCACGTGCTGTTCCTCGACAGCGCCGCGCTCGACGAGCCGCCCGCGCCGGAGCAAGACGGAGCCTCGGAGCCGCCCCGGCTCGGGCGGTATTCGTTCGTCGCCGCCGATCCGATCCACTCGGTCGTCGTGCCCGCGGGGGCGGTCGAGGAGTCGGCCGCTGCGTTTGCGGCGCTCCGCGGCCTCCTCGCCGACCTCGCCTGCGCGACGATCCCGGCCCTGCCGCCGTTCCAGGGAGGTGTCGCAGGACTCGTGGCGTATGAGTTCGGCCTCGCGCGGATCGGCGTGCCCGCGCCCGAGCCGGCAGCGCCCGGCGTGCCGCTGCTCGCGCTGCACGTCTACGACGTCGTCGTCGCGTTCGACCACGACGCCGGCCGCGCCTGGATCATCTCGCAGGGCGTGCCGGCCCGGGGCCCGGTGGCGCGACGCGCGCGGGCCACCGCCCGGCTCGACGCCTTCCTCGAGCGGCTCGCAGCCGAGCCGCCGGCCCGACCCCAGCCCGCCCCCGACATCCCGCGGTCCGCCCCGCTGCCGCCCGACGCCACCCATCCGCTTCCAACGCATCCGCACGTCGTCTCGACCCACGCGCCCGACCGCTACCGTGCGCTGGTGGGCCGCGGCATCGAATACGTGCGGGCCGGCGACGTGTTCCAGGTGAACCTCGCCCAGCGGTTCGCCGTGTCGGCCGCGCTCGATCCGGTCGAACTCTATCTCCGGGCCCGCGATGTCAATGCGGCCCCGTTCGCCGGCTACTTCGACGCCGGAACGTGCCGGATCGCGAGCATGTCGCCCGAGCGGTTTCTCCAGGTGACCCGCGGCACCGTGCGGATGCACCCGATCAAGGGCACGCGGCGAGTGACCGCGAGCCCCGAGGCGGACCTCTACGCGGGCGATGACCTCGGCGCGAGCGCGAAGGACCGGGCCGAAAATGTGATGATCGTGGACCTCGTGCGCAACGACCTCGCGCGGGTGTGCGTGCCGGAGAGCGTGAGGGTGGAGACGCTCTGCCGGCTCGAGCGCTACCGCTACGTCCAGCATCTCGTGTCAATCGTGGCGGGCCGGCTGCGAAGCGGCCTCACGCCGCTCGACGCACTCGACGCCGCGCTCCCCGGCGGGAGCGTGACGGGCGCGCCAAAACACCGGGCCTGCGAGATCATCTCGGAACTCGAGGGCTTCGCCCGCGGCGCCTACTGCGGCTCGCTCGGCTACGTGGGCTTCGACGGCACGGCCGACTTCAACCTCCTGATCCGGACGTTCGTGGCCGCCGACGGCCTCGTGACGTTCGCCGCCGGCGGCGGCATCACGGCGGCGAGCGACCCGGCAGCCGAGCACGCCGAATCGCTCCACAAGGCGGAAGGCATGCTCCGCGTGCTCGACTCCTTCCCCGAAAAAGGTGTCAGGACTCTTTTGCCGGACGCCCAAGGCGACGCAGCGCCGGCCGAAGGCCGGGGTCTGCAGAAAAAAGAGTCCTGACACCTTTTTCAACACCATGATCCTCGTTCTCGACAACCGCGACAGCTTCGTCTTCAACCTCGCCCGCTACCTGCACCTGCTCGGGGCCGAGACGGTCGTGCAGTCGAGCCACGCGCTCGACGTGGGCGGCATCGCCCGGCTGGCCCCGCGGGCGATCGTGATCTCGCCGGGCCCCTGCACACCGGCCGAGGCGGGCTGCTCGCTTGCGGCGGTGCACGCCTTCCGCGGCCGCGTGCCCATGCTCGGCGTCTGCCTCGGCCACCAGGCGATCGCAGCGGCCCTCGGCGGCACGATCATCCGCGCCGCCGAGCCCGTCCACGGCCGCACGAGCGCCGTGCATCACGACGGCGTCAATCTCTTCGCCGGCATCGAGAGCCCGATGACAGCGGCCCGCTACCACTCGCTCGTCGTCGCTCCCACCGCCCTGCCACCCGGCCTCGCCGTCACCGCCCGCGACGACGCGGGCACGATCATGGCGGTGGAGCACGCGGCCGACCGCCTCTGGGGCGTGCAGTTCCACCCCGAGTCGATCCTCACCGACCACGGCTTCCGCCTCCTCGCCAACTTCCTCGACCTCGCCGGCATCCCGCGCACCGCCGACATCCCCTTGATCGAATCGCAGCTCGCCGCTCCGCGGCCAGACGACTCACCGCCCGATCGCGTGGTGACGTTCTAGTTGAGAAGGCTTCGGGCTCCCCGTGTCCCGGGAGCCGGCGTATGACGACGAGCGTAGCCATGGATGGCGCAGCGAGGAGGAGTCGAGTGAGCGGAGGGCTGGAGGCCCGCAGTGAACGTCCGGCGACGGGATACGGGGAGCCCGAAGCCGGGCTGGGCGAGTTGAGGCACGACAGGCTGAAGCCTGTCCTACGGGTTACGCGCGACGGAAGCCGCCGTTGACGTCAAGCACTTGGCCGGTGATGAACGCGGCGTCGGGGCCGGCGAGCCAGCGGATCGCGGCGGCGATGTCGTCCGGCGTGCCCCAGCGGCCGAGCATGCTCTCGCGGACGGCCCGCTTCTGCCAGGCATCGCTCGCGCCCTCACCCCAGGCCGTCTTGATCCAGCCGGGGGCGACACAGTTGACCCGCACGCGCGGCGCGAGCGATCGCGCGAGGCTCCGCGTGAACGCCATGACGGCGCCCTTCGTGGCGGCGAAGAGCTCGCCGCTATCTCCCTCCATGCCGACGTCGGCCTGATCCCAGCCGATCGTCACGATCGTGCCCCCGGCCCGGCCGGCCATCCAGCGGCCGAGCACGCGGGCGAGTTGCATCGTGGCCACGACGTCCACCGCGAGGAGTTGCTCGAGTTTCCTCTCGAACGGCCATTTCGCGGCCGGTCCCGTAAGCACGTCCGCCCCGGCCACGAGCGCGACGACGTCCACCTCCGGCAGTCGGGCCTCGACGTCGCGGGTGAGGCCCGCCACGGCCTCTGGCACGGCGAGGTCGGCGAGAAACGTGCCCGCATGACGATCACCGAGCAGCGTCGCCACCTCGGCCGCATGACCGGTCGAGCGGCCGTGCACGGCCACGCGCGCCCCGGCGGAGGCGAGTTCGAGGGCCACGACCCGGCCGATCCCGCTCGTCGAGCCGGTCACGAGCGCCGTGCGTCCAGTGAGCTCCTGCATCATTCCGCCCGTGAGGCGACGTCGGTGGTCATGACCGGCAGTTCGTAACACGCGGCCTCCTCGGCATTGCGCACGAGCAGTCGTCGGCCCGAAAAGCAGAGGTTGTTCCACGTCTGCCCGCGGATCGCGTCGAACCGACCGCGCACCGTGTGCTTCGCCGGCGCGGCATCGACGAGCACCACCTCGCCCGATTCCGCCTGGACGAGCAACAGTGGGCCGACCCGCAGCACCTGCCCTTGGCCGTAGCGGCCGCCCTTCCACATCCGTCTACCATCGGCGAGCCGGACGCACTCGAGAATGCCGTCGGAGAGTCCGTAGGCATGGCCGTCGTGGATCGCCACGTTCGTGAACTTCGTCTTCAGGCTGCCCGTCTCGTGCCAGACCTCACGCAGCGTCCACGGCCCGGCGGCCTGTCCGGCGTCGGAGTCGGCGAGTGCAAACAGCGCCGCCCCGATGCCGTAGCCTTTCGAGATGAAGACGCGGCTGTCGTCGAGCACGATCGGCTGCGAGCAGGTGGCGTCGGAATTGGAGTGGCCCGGCCAGTCGAACTGCCACACGACCGCCCTCGTGTCCGGGTCATAGGCCACGACCCGCGCCTCGTTCGCCGTGACGATCGCCTCGCGGCCGCCGAGCATGGCCCGTTGCGGCGACACATAACTGATCTGCTCGTCGCCGGCCGTCCACCGTCGCGCGCCCGAGACGCGGTCGTAGGCCACGAGCGACACGAACTCCGGCGTCTCCGCGCGCGGCCCGCCGCCGGGAACGATCACGAGGTCGTCCGTGATGAGCGGCGAACCCGCGCGGCCCCAGGTCACCACGTTCGTCTGCGTGGCTGCATCGATCCCAAGATCCGCCACGACGTTCTTTTTCCAGAGCACGCGGCCCGTCGCGCCGTCGATCGCATGGAGCCAGCCGGTGGCGCCCGTCGCATACACGACGCCGTCGCGGATCGTCGGCGTCGATCGCGGGCCCACGCCGCCGAGCACCGTCTCGTGCCGGGCTGCGACCCGCACGGCCCATTCCTGCTCACCCGTCGCCACCGAGCAGCACGACACGATCTCGTCGTCGCCGCGCTGCTCGAGCGTGGCGGCGTGATCGCCGCAGGTGACGAATCCGCTCCAGCCGGCGCCGATTGGCCGCCGCCAGAGTTGACGCGGCGGCCGGGCGGCCCAGTCGGGGTCGAGCGCGGGGCCCTCGACGGCGCATGCCCCCAGCGGCCCGAGAAACCGCGGAAAGTCGTCGGCAGTCGCCTCCCATCCGACCGCCGTCGAGGCGGGCGCCGCGGCCGCCGGGCCGCCGGCCAACTGCCGGTCCCGCGATGCCGCCCATCGCCAGGTGAACTCGGGCACGAGGTCACCCGAGACCCGCTCGATGCGGAGGGTCGCCAGCCCGGCGAGGACGACGGCGGCGAGGCCGCCCACGACCGCCTTCTTCACGCCCGGCGCGTGGCCGCTTTCGCGCACGAACCAGAGCAGGAGCGACACGAGCCCCGAGAAGCAGAGGATGAGCGTGATGATGTTGCGCACGGCCTGATCGACGATCTCGCCGACCACCTGCTCGAGCAGACCGGCCCGCACCAAGAGCGTCGCCGTGGCGAGCGACGCCAGCGTGACGAGCACGCGGCGCGGGGGCCACAGCGGGCGGGTCGGAGTGGTGGCGGCACGCGTGCGGGGTGGCGGGGAGGGGCGCATGACACACTTTCCACGAACAGCAGGCTGCGACCGATCGCGGCCGGATGATCGTGCGGAGTGTAGCGGTCGTGCGGCGCAGCCGTCCAACGTCGGAGCGTGCGTGCGACCGTTCCTTGTGAGTGGTTTCGGCCTCGACTAGACTCGCCCCGCATGCCGCCGAAGACCCGCTCCGACGACGACGCCCCCGCCGCTGCCGCTGACCACGCGGATCCGCTCGACGTGGCCGGCCTCGGCCCCTCGACCGCCGCCGTCCACGCCGGCGAGGCCCGCCAGAAACCCGGCCACTCGATCACCGATCCGATCTTCGCGGCGAGCACGTACACCTTCGCCGATACGCAGGCGATCGTGGACTTCATCGAGGAGGAGCATCCGCGCGAGGAGTACGGCCGCTACGGCAACCCCGGCGAGCGGGTCGTGGAACGGAAGCTCGCCGCCCTCGAAGGGGGAGAGATGGCGGTGCTGTTCGCCAGCGGCATGGGGGCGCTCGTGGGCCTGCTCATGGCCCACCTCAACGCCGGCGAGGAGATCGTGTTCTTCGACGAGTGCTACCACCGCAGCCGCGAGTTCTGCCGCAAGCACCTCACGCGGTTCGGCGTCGGCTTCCGCGAGGTGCCCACCTGCGACTACGCCGCGATGGAGGCGGCGATCGGTCCGCGGACGAAGTTCATCGTCAGCGAGTCGCCGACCAACCCGCAGCTCTCCGTCGTGGACATCGAGCGGTTCGCCGACATCGGCCGCCGCAAGGGCGTGCTCACGCTCATCGATGCCACGCTCTGCACCCCCTACAACCTCAAGCCGCTCGACGCCGGCGTCGATTTCGTGCTCCACTCCGCCACGAAGTATCTCGGCGGCCACAACGACCTGCTCGCGGGCGTCGTCGTGGGGTCGTGCGAGAAGCTCGAGCCGGTGCGGAACCTCCGCGGGATCATGGGCGGCGTGAACTCACCCCATAACGCCTACCTCCTCGAACGCGGCCTGAAGACGTTCGCCTTGCGCATGGAGCGGCACAACGCCAACGGCCTCGCGGTGGCCCGGTTTCTCGAGCGCCACCCGCGCGTGGAGCGGGTGCTCTATCCCGGCCTGGAAAGCCATCCCTTCCACGCCGTCGCCGCCCGCACCATGCGGGGCTTCGGCGGGCTCGTGACGTTCCTTCTCAAAGACGCCGACTGGCGCGAGACGGCCCGCGTCATCGACGCCGTCAAGATTCCGCGGATCGGGCCGAGCCTCGGCGGCGTCGAGTCGCTCATCGAGCAGCCGATGGTGATGAGCTACTGGAACTACTCGCCGGCCGAGCGGGCCGCGTTTCGCATTCCCGACAACATGATCCGCCTCGCCTGCGGGATCGAGGACCCGGCCGACCTCGTGGCCGATCTCGCCCAAGCCCTCGGCTGAACCCTGCCATGCAGTTCCGCACCCGCGCGATCCACGTCGGCCAGGAGCGTGATCCCGCCACGGGCGCGATCGTGCCGCCGATCCACGTCGCCAGCACGTTCGTGCAGCCCGACGCGTCGATGACGGCCCCCTACGACTACGCCCGCACGGCGAGCCCGACGCGAGGCGGGTTCGAGGCGACGCTCGCGGCCCTCGACAACGGCACACGGGCGCTCGCCTTCGCCTCGGGCATGGCGGCGACCCATTGCGCGACGCAGCTCCTCGGGCCCGGCGATCGGATCGTCACGGGCACCGACATCTACGGCGGCACGTGGCGGCTGTTCAACAAGCTGCTCGCCGACCGCGGCATCACGATCACGTCGGTCGATACGAGCGACACCGCCGCCGTCACCACCGCCATGGGCCCCGACGTGAGGCTCGTGTGGATCGAGTCGCCCGGCAACCCCCTGCTCTCGATCACCGACATCGCGGCCTGTGCCGAGATCGCCCACGCGGCCGGAGCCCTCCTCGCCTGCGACGCCACCGTCGCCACGCCCGCCCTCACGCGGCCGCTCGACCACGGCGCCGACATCGTGATGCACTCGGCCACGAAGTCGATCGGGGGCCACAGCGACCTGCTCGGCGGCGCACTCGTCGTGCGCGACGCCGATCTCGGCGCTCGGCTCCACTGGCTGCAGAACGCGACCGGGGGCGTGATGGGCCCGTTCGAGTCGTTCCTCTGCTCGCGCGGCCTGAAGACGCTGGAACTCCGGGTGCGCGCCCAGTCGGACACGGCCCTGCGACTCGCCGAATGGCTGCTCGCCCACCCGCGCGTGAAGGCCGTGCACTACCCCGGGCTGCCGGGTCACCCGGGCCACACGGTCGCCTGCCGGCAAATGACGGGTGGATTCGGCAGCCTGATGAGTTTCGAACTCGACGGTGACGTCGCCGCGGCCCGCCGGGTCGTGGAGTCAACCAGGGTTTTCCAGCTTGCCGTAAGCCTCGGGGCGGTCGAGTCGCTGATCGAGTTGCCGGCCGTGATGTCGCATGGCTCCTACGAGCCGGCCGCCCGCCGCGCCGTGGGCATCGCCGACGGCCTGATTCGGCTGGCCGTGGGACTCGAGGCGTTCGAGGACCTTCGCGACGACCTGGCAGCCGCACTCGGGTGAGCCGGGGCATCCTCCCGGCTTCCGCCTCGGGATCTGCCTGGTGGCCGAGGGAATCTGGGAAGACTTTGCGTGTCGCGTCGATTTTGGCGGAAGTTCCAGTGGTGCCGGTGCCGATAACCCTTCCGATTGGAGAGCCGCGTTGGGCGAAGGCCGCCCCGCGGAGTCTCCGGGAGGTGCCTGGCCATGAACGCTTCGAAGACATCGCGAAATCTGATCGGTGCGACGCTGCTCGCCTGCGTCCCGGTGCTCGCCGGGACGGCTCAGGAGACCGGCGTTCCCGCATCGGGCACGGACCAGGCACAACTCCGCTGGACACCGCATCGGATCGCCTCCGCGCCGCGTGACGCCGGGCCGCCTGCGGCACCGGCCGGCTCGCAGGCAGCGCCGCAACCCGTCGCCTCGCCATCCGCACCGACATCGGCGGCGAAGCCGGCCGCCTCGATTCCTGCATCGCCCACGGCGACGGTCGGGCTTCCGGCCGGCGTGCCCCCGGTCGCGGAGTCGTCGAATCCGCGGTTTGCGCCGCTCCGTCAGGGTTTTACAGGCCAGTTCGGCGACTGGATGAGCGCGAATCGACTCGCCGGCAGCATGCGAACCTCGACCCCGTCCGACCCCGACAGCATCTTTGGCGTCACCGTCATCCGCGCCCCGCAGGGCGAGCGCGGCCGTCCCGTCCTCGCCCAGGAGGGGCCGCAGCGGATCGCCATGCCGCGTGCCGGAGCGCCGCGTGGGCGCGTCGCGATGGCGCCGGCCTACGGTGGTGGCGAGGCGCCGCGATTCGACGCTCCCGCGCCATCACCGCGCGTTCCCCGGGAACGGATCGCAATGAACGTGGACGCGATCCCGTCGGTGATGTCGCGAGCCCCCCAGGCGGCCGCCCTCGACGGCGCCGCCGTGCCCGGACGACTGCCCGCCGCGGCCCAGCCCCCCGCCGCGGAGACGATCCCGATGCCCGCAGCCCCCTCGACAGGCGCGCCTTCGGCCACGCTCGACATGGGCATGAGCGGGATGCCCCCGGACATGGGCGACCCGATGATGATGGACGGCTCGTTCGACCCCGCGTTGTCCGGCGCGTCCGGTGAGGGCGGCATGTGGATGGGCCAGTATCCCGCCCAGGTGCATGTCGAGTCGTTCTACGACGACCCGTACGCCTGCGAGGATGACGAGGCGTGCGGCTGCCTGCCGCTTTTCGACGGCCGCGTCTGCGCGTGGATGCGGCGGTTCGGCCGCCCCTACTACGGCTGGCGGTGGTATCGCGACTTCACGGCCAGTGCCGGCGTGACGAGTTTCACCAACCCGACCGACCTCGGCCTCAACGGCAATTACGGCGTCAACGAGTATCTCAACTGGGCGATGCCGTTCTGGAACGCGTTCGGCGTCGGCTGGCAGCTCGGTGCCCGCGGCGTGCAGTCGAGTTTCCAGCCGGCCACGCTCAACATCGGCGGCACGTCGGTGTCGAAGGGCTCCCGCGACCAGGTGTTCATCACGACCGGCTTCTTCACCCGGGCCTTCGAGGGCCGCGGACTGCAGGGCGGCGCGGTCTACGACTACCTGAGCGACGGCTGGTTCCGCGACGTCAACGTGGCCCAGATCCGCAGCGAGCTGAGCTACGTCTGGGGCTACCACGAGATCGGCTACTGGGGCGCGCACAACGTCACGGAGCAGAATGCCGTCTTCTCCTCCGGCCAGACGGCCCCGGTGCCCACGACCACGCTCGACCTCTACACCGCCTTCTACCGGCTGCACTTCGGCGACGCCAACGAGTGGCGGGTCTGGGGCGGCGCCTCGGGCAACGGCGACGGCCTCGTCGGCTCGTCGATGCGGGCCCCCATGTCGCGGAGCCTCGCACTCGAAGGCACGTTCACCTACCTCATCCCGAAGGAGACGAAGCAGGGGCTCATCGACACCGCCGGCAGCACGATCACCTACGGTCCGTCGGCCTGGAACGTGTCGGTGAACATCGTCTACTACCCCGCCCGCCGGTCGCGGCGTAGCCTGGCGAGCCCCTACCGCCCGCTGTTCGACGTCGCCGACAACGGCAGCCTGATCCGCTCGCTCATCCTGCCGCAGCCATAAGGCGGCGGCAGACGGCCTCCGGGGTTTCTGGTATCCTTCCGACTCGGAGGCCGGCACGTCGCCGGGCGTCCTCGCGACACCATCCCGTCGGACTGCATATGTCGGAAGAAAAAGATCCCTGGGCCTCCCTCGCCGATTCCCTCGGTGCCGCGCCGAACCGCGAGTCGGCCCCCCCTCCGCCGGCCAAGGCCCCCCAGTCGCCGCGGCCGGAGCGCCGCCCCGAGCCCAAGGCCGCCGCCGCCCGCTCCACGCCGAGTTGGGACGACCTGGACGCCAGCCTCGGGCTGCCGGCTGCCCGCGAGACCGCGCGGCCCACCGAGCCAAAACGGGCCGAGCCGCGTCCGGAATCGCGGGCCGAGCCGCGCCCCGCCGAAGGCCGGCGCGAATTCGGATTCGACGACCAACCACGGCGCAGCGACCGCAGCGTGCGGGTCGATCGCGACGACCGCGCCCAACGCGAGGACCGCACCGACCGCGACGCACAGGGCGAACTGGGGGGCGAAGGACGGCGGACTGGTGGCCAGCCCCGCGCCGAGGGCGACGAGCCTGCCGGGGACGACCGGCCGCGTCGTCGCCGAGGTCGCCGCGGCGGACGGCGCCGCGGCGGACGCGGCCGTCGCGAGGAAGGAGCCTCGAGCCGGACGGACGAGTCGCCCGTGCGCGACGCCGAACCGGGGGCCGAGCCGATCGACGATTTTGTCGATGAGCGACCGATGACCGCTGATGCCGAATCGGGCGAACGCCCGCTCGACGACGAAGGCCGCCCACGTCGGCGGCGCCGGCGCCGGGGGCGCCGGGGTGGCCGCCGCGGCGCTGGCGGTCAGGGCGGAGACACGACGGCGCCGCAAGGGGCGACCGACCGCCCGGAGACCGGCGGAGACTCCGATGACGAACCGCTGCCGGCCGGGTATGGTCGCCAGCAGTCGGCAAGGCAGCCCGAATCCCGCGATGCCGATGCCCGGTCGGAGGGAGGCGAGCGGCGCGGCCGCCGCCGCCGGGGCCGAGGCCGCGGCGAGGATTCGACGCGTCGGGCATCCGGCGAGACGACCGGCGACGCCTCGCGCCGCCGCGGCCGTCGCAGCCGCCGGGGCTCCGAGGAGCGAACCTCATCGTCGTCGAGCCTCGCCCGCCGCAGCCGCGACGACTTCGCCCCGGTGTCCCGCGGGTTCGAGGAGGACGACGAGGGGCTGGAGTTCCTCGGCGTCGAGGAGGCGAGCCGCGACCAATCGCCGCGCCGTGAGCCGCGGCACGTGGACGAGGACGACGTGCTCGTCGAAAGCGGCCTCAATGCCGTGCGCGACGTGCCGAGCTGGGTCGAGGCGATCGGGATCGTGATCGCCGGCAACCTCGACGCCCGCAGTCGCCCGCGGTCCGAGCGCTCCGACGACGACCGCCGCCGCCGGTAGGACAGGCTTCAGCCTGTCATGCCGCGACTCGCCTCGCCCCCGAACGGAAGCCCGAAGCGCAAGCGAGGGAGAAAGACCAATCCCTCGCTTGCGCTTCGGGCTTCCGTCGAATCGAGCAGGCAGCGAGCGTCCGGAGAGAGGGTGTGGGCAGTCCCGAGCCAGGTGGGCGGAAAGACCTGCCCCGAACCGGGTGCTTCGTCCGCGCCAGGATCAAGTGGGAGGCGTATTACTTCAGCGAGATCGTGCGGGCGAGCGGCTTCAAGATCTGCTCGGTGACGCACGTATCGACGACCTCGCGGGCCAGCTGGGCGAGCCGGTCGATCGTGTCGGCGTAGTTCGACTGCGGGTCGAGGCTGCCATACTGCCGGGCGGTCACGTAGACGCTCATCTGCTCCTCCGCGAACTCGCCCGTCCGCACCTGAAACGCGTTGGTGCGGGTTTCGGTGCTGACCCGCACCTGCACCCGGCATTCCTCGTCGAGGGCGATCGTGAGGGAGGGCTCGAAGTTGATGACGCGGCCACCAGGCAGGTCGGCGACGCGGTCGAGCGCCGCGCCCACGCCGAGGGCCTCCGCCAGCAGGGCGTTGTGGTTGCCCCGGTAGGCAAAATCAAAGCCGAACAGCAGGTCGAGGGCCTCGCAATCGAGCGGGCTCACCGACAACAGCGGTGGCGCGAGGTCGAGCACGAGCCGATGCTGCTCGAGCGCCGCCTCGATCGAGGGCGGGTTGACCTGCCCCGAGCACAGCCGCTTCGATTCCACGGCAGCCCACCGGTAGCGGCCCTGGTCCTTGTCTTCCTCGAGCACGAAATCCCGCTTGTCGCGGCAGTAGAACTTCCGCATCGAGGGGTATTTTTTCTGCACCTGCTCGAAGAAGTGGAGCACCGTCTCCCGCTGCGTCGGGAGCTCCATCTCGGTGGCCAGGTTCATGTTGACGTAGAAGTCGTCGGCCAGCGAGGCGTAGGGGGACATGCAGGCAGGCTCCGAGCGTCTGCGGAACGAAGGGGAATGACCCGAGTATAGGAATGCCATTCCGGGGGGTCAAAAGCGGGGGCGGCCGCACCATCGCCTGGTGATCGATGCGTTTGCAGGCGCGAGGTGATGGCGTATGCTTGGAGCGTCGGTACCCACTCGCGTGCCCCATGCCCGCCCCTTCCGAACCCGCCGGCATTCCGGACGATCGGCTCACGATCCAGAAGCGTGACGATGGCGCCATCGTCGTGCGCGTCCGCTCTGCGGGAAACGAGCGGGACCGCCTGCCCGACGCCGTGTTCTCGTTCCGCTGCGGCGATCCGCAATACGCCTACTGGCTCGCCCGCTGCCAGGCCCAGTGACTCGGCCGGAGCGATGATTCCAGCCGGTGTCGCAGCGGCACGTCACTCCCGCGAACTGGCGATCAGCGAGATGAACTCGCGGTTGCTCTTGAACTTCGCGAGCTGCTTCGTGAGCTGCTCCATCGCATCGACGTGATGCATGCTCGAGAGCGTCCGCCGCAGCATGTTGCAGGCATGCAGCGTGTCGGGGTCGAGCAGCTTCTCCTCGCGCCGGGTGCCCGATTGCGAGATGTCGATCGCCGGCCAGACCCGCCGGTCGGCGAGCTTGCGGTCGAGCACGAGCTCCATGTTTCCGGTGCCCTTGAACTCCTGGAAAATCAGTTCGTCCATCCGGCTGCCGGTGTCGATCAGCGCCGTGGCCACGATCGTGAGCGAGCCTCCCTCCTCGAACACGCGGGCCGTGGCGAACAGCTTCTTGGGGATGTCGAGGGCCTTGATATCCACGCCGCCCGACATCGTCCGGCCCGTGTTGCCCACCCACTTGTTGAAGGCCCGGGCCATGCGGGTGATCGAGTCCATCAGGAGGAACACGTCCTTGCCGGTCTCGGCCATCCGCTTGCAGCGTTCGATCACGAGTTGCGACAGCCGCACATGGCTCTCGACGTCGCAGTCGAGGCTGCTCGCGAGCACCTCGCCCTTGACGCTCCGCCGCATGTCGGTGACTTCCTCCGGCCGCTCGTCGATGAGCAGCATCACGAGCGAGAGCTCGGGATGGTTCGTGGAGACGGCCTGTGACACCTGCTGGAGCATCACCGTCTTGCCGGTCCGCGGCGGGGCCACGATCAGCGCCCGCTGCCCCTTGCCGAGCGGCGTGAGCAGGTCCATGACGCGGGTCGTGAGCGGCTGCTGGCCGGTCTCGAGCCGCAGCCACGTCTCCGGATTGATCGGCGTGAGCTGATCGAACGTCTTGACGTTCGGGTAGTCGTCGGGCGGCATCCCCTCGACCTCGAGGATCTCCTTCACCCGCGGTCCCTGCTGCCGACGGCCGGGCTGGACCAGCCCCTTGATGTACACGCCCTCGCGCAGGCGATACCGCTCGACCATCGTGCCCGGCACGAACGGATCGGTCCGCTCGCGCGTGTAGTTCGTCTCGGCGCTGCGGAGGAAGCCGTAGCCATTGGGGTGCATCTCGAGCACGCCTTGGCCGGGTTCGAGCGGGATCGGCTCGCCGTTCTCCGCGACGTCAGGCTCGAACTCCGGGGGCCGCATGCCTTCCCCCTCCATGTCCACCGCCCCTGCGCCGGCCATGCCGGCCGCCGGGCCACCGCCGCCCCCGCCACGTCGGTAGCGACGGCGCCGACCGTAGCCGCCGCCCCCGCCAAAGCCCTGACCGCCCTGGCCCTGCTGGCCCTGACCGAAGCCACCGGCACCACCGGGCCCGCCCGGGCCACCCTGGCCGCCGTATCCCCGTCCCCTCGACCGTCTCCGCTTCGACATGGATCAGACCACTCTCCAAAGGACCAAGACCGCGAGCCGTGCGTCCACCGGCGGCAGACGAGCACACCCAGAACTGCCGGCCACCCCTGGCCGCTGCATCCTTTTCGGGAGCCGTGTGAACACGGGCACCGGTCGGGAACACCGCGAGACTCAGACCAGAGGGAGCCGAAGCTCAACCCACGAACACCCTCCGCCATCACCCGCGGTCTGAAAATCAGGCAGAAAACGCTGCCAGACCGAGAGGCCGGGAGGACCCGTGGGAATCGTTCACTTGAGAACAACTCGGGAACAATTCCTGCCAACGCTGGTCCGACCAGCATTGGCTGAGCCACCACTCCCCGGCGACCTCGCTAGGCCCCGCTTGGACGTGGCTCTTTCCACACCCAAAGTATCTGACCGGAGGGTCAGACTGTCAAGTCGCGGGCTTCGGGCAGACTTCGGGCTCGGCTGGGGGCGGCTGGGAGGGCAGCCTGGGGAAGCCCGTGACCCGGACCGTTGCTCGGCGCAGGGTCGAGGCCCGATTTTCGACGCGACTCTCACGACCCTTGCGACCGATACATCTTTTCGGGGGGCCGGTGCGGCCCGCCCCGGATTCGCTCACCGCCAGCCAGTGACCGTCGAGGTGATACCCATGCCGACCACCCGCTCGCACTCGCTCCGTCGTCTGATCGCCGGCTTCGTCGCGCTCGGCGCATGCCTCGCCGCCGCAACGACGCCGCCCGCCGTCGCCGACACCGAGACGCCGCCGCTCGTGGCCGGGGCGACCGTGCCCTGGCACGCCTCGCTGCCCCAGGCCCGCCAGGCGGCGCAGGTCAGCCGCAGGCCCGTGCTCGTGATCTTCACCGCGGCCACGACCGAGTCGGGCGCGGCGCTCGCCCGCGACGTGTTCCCGGCGGCGGAGACGGTCGCGCTCCTCACCGCCTGCTTCGAGCCCGTATGCATCGATATCGACGTCGATCCCACGACCGGCCGCAGTTTCGGCGTCACGAGCGTTCCCACCGCCTGCATTCTCGACGCCCAGGACCAAATGCTGGCCCGGTTCGACTGCCCCGTCACCTCTGCGGCGTTCGTCGCGGCGGTCAGTCGGGCTTCGCAGGAGGCCGCCGTCGCCCGGTCGTCGGGGAGCGTGAAGCCCGTCGCGATGGTGCGCGAGAGGTCCGATTTCGTCGCCCAGGCAGCGCCTCCCACCGCGCCGCTGGCCACGCCGCCCGAGCCCATGGTGGCGGAGGAGCCCGCCCTGCCCGCGACGCCGCCGGCCATGTCGCCCGGCCTCTCCACCACGCCGCCGGCATGGCCCGCCGAGCCAGCCCCGCAGCCGATGCCCGCATCCGCCGCGCCGCTCGCCGGCGCGGCAGTGCGCCCCAGCCTCGAACCGAGCCCGGCTGCAGCGCCATCCGTGACCGCCTCGCCGTGGCTCGACTCGAAACCCACGCTCACCCAGGATCCGGCCACAGCCACGCCCACCATCCCCACCGCGGAACCCGCTCCCGAGAAAAAACCGTCGGCCTCTGAATCGTTCCTGGCGGCGATCAAGAAACCGTTCACGATCTTCTCGAAGCCCAAGCAGCCCGACGAGCAAGCCGCCTCCACGACGCCGGCCACCCCGGCCGCGACAGCCACCGCATCCTCGGCCGCGCCGCCCTCCCCCGACACGGCCTCGCCGATGCCGCTGGGGCTCGAGGGGTATTGCCCGGTGAGCCTCGTGGACAAGGGCACCTGGGTGGAAGGCCGCGCCCAGTGGGGCGTCCGGCACCGCGGCCGCACCTATCTCTTCGCGGGCGCCGAGCAGCAGCGGGCGTTCCTCGCCGATCCCGATCGCTACGCGCCGGCGCTTTCCGGCGACGATCCCGTCCTCGCCTGTGACTCCGGCCGCCAGGTCGCCGGCCAGCGCCGCTACGGGGTGAGCTACCAGTCGCGCACGTATCTCTTCTCGTCACCCGAGACGCGGGCCGCGTTCGCAGCCGACCCGCAGCGGTATACGACCCGCGTGATGATCGCCGAGCGGCCGACGGCCCCCGACCGCGTCGTCCGGTAACGGAACATCACGCCCAGCGGAGCGAGCGGCCGACGGCGTCGCGCCACCGTTCGAGCAACCGTCCGCGGGTCGCCGCGTCGATCCGCGGTTCGAAGACCTGCTCCACCCGGCGGGCCTCCGCGGCGGCGGCCGGGCCCGCGAAGAATCCCGTCGCGATTCCCGCCAGGAGCGCCGCGCCGAGCGCGGTCGTCTCGCGCACCGCCGGCCGCTCCACGGGCCGCCCCAACACGTCGGCTTGGATCTGCATCAACAGGTCGTTCGCCGTCGCCCCGCCGTCCACTCGCAGCCGCGGCAGCACCACGCCCGCATCCTGCTCCATCGCCGTCACGACGTCGCCGACCGAGAGCGCGATCGCCTCGAGCGCCGCCCGGGCCACATGCGCCGCCGTCGTGGCCCGCGAGATGCCCACGATCAGGCCGCGGGCGTGCGGGTCCCAATGGGGGGAACCGAGCCCGGTGAGCGCCGGCACGAGCATCACGCCGCCCGCATCGGGCACGCTCCGCGCGAGCGGCTCCACGTCGGCCGCACGGCGGATGATGCCGAGGCCGTCGCGCAGCCAGCCCACGAGCGAACCGGCCACGAAGACCGAGCCCTCGAGCATGTAGTTCGGCGCCGCGGCCGAACCCGGGCCCGCATCGCAGCCGAGCGTCGTCAGCAGGCCGGCGCGGCTCGCGACGTGCCGTGTACCCGTGCTGCAGAGCAGGAACGCGCCGGTGCCGTAGGTGCACTTCGCGTCGCCGGCCGCGAGGCAGCCCTGGGCAAACCCGCTCGCCTGCTGATCCCCCGCGCACCCGGCGATCGGGATCTCGGCGCCGAGGAGCGCGGCGCTGGCCGTGCCGAACGATCCGGCCGAGGGCCGCACCTCCGGGAGGATCGCCCGCGGCACGTCGAACAGCCGGCACAGGTCGTCACTCCACGCGCGGCGATCGATGTCGAAGAGCAGTGTGCGGCTGGCATTCGTCGGGTCGGTCGCATGCACGCGGCCACCGGTAAGCCGCCAGATCAGGAACGAGTCCACGGTGCCGAAGAACACCTCCCCCGCGGCGCAGCGGTCGCGGAGGCCCGGCACCGTCTCGAGCAGATGCGCGATCTTCGTCGCTGAAAAATAGGGATCGAGCAGGAGGCCCGTCCGGCTCGTGATCTCCGGCTCGAGGCCGCTCGCCTTCATCCGCGCGCAGATCGGCGCCGACACGCGGCTCTGCCACACGATAGCCGGCGCGACGGGCCGCCCCGTCGCCCGCTCCCAGAGGATCGTGGTCTCGCGCTGGTTCGTGATCCCGATCGCAGCCACCGCCGCCGGAGGTACGCCCGATTCGGCGAGCACGCGCCGCGCGCAGCCCAGCTGCGTCCGCCAGATGTCCTCCGGATCGTGCTCCACGATTCCGAGATCGGCCCCGCCCTCCCCGGTGCGCGTGTGCTGCGGAAACTCCTCCTGCGCGACCGCGATCGGGAGGCCGCTCCGATCGAACAGGATCGCGCGACTCGACGTCGTCCCCTGGTCGAGTGCGAGGACGCAGGTTTTTTCCGCAGACTCGGCAGGCATGATCCAGGCTCCTCAAGCGACGTGTTTGCCGTGGTGGTCGTGCAACCGTTCGATCTCGCGCACCACCGCTTCCTCGGCCCCTTCCGCAGGCAGCCGGCCGAGCCGCACGAGTTCGTCCGCCACCGCGGCGAGCGTCGCTCGCGGTAAGATCTCGGCGAACGACAGCATCAGCCGCCGCTCGACGACGTCGGCGAGCGACACAGCCCACTCCTCCTCGATCGCGAACCCGACGGCCGCCATCGGCAGATCACTGCCCGGGAGAAGCGGCACGACCTCGTGCGGCTGGGCCGCCGCCCGGCGACAGACCTCGATCCCGCGCACGCCGAACAGGGCCACGGTGCACTCGGCCGCGGCGGTGACGCGCTCGGCCTCGACGCCCGCCGCCAGCAGCAGGCGCTCCGCCTCGGCGATGCAGGCGGGGCGGACGTCGTCGGCCAGGCTGCCCGGCAGCGGCCGCTCCCGCGACGTCGTCCGCACGGGCAGGCCGAGCACGCCGAGAACCTCGGCCGCCGACTGCTCGGCGAGGCTGCGGCAGGTCGTGAGTTTGCCGCCCACGATCGACCAGATAGGCAGCGGCGCGTCGGCGTGGCGCACGAGCATGTGCCGGCGCGTGACCGATGCGGGCGTGGCGGCATCCGCCGCCGGCAGCGGCCGCACGCCGCAGTAGTGCTGGAGCACGGCGTCGCGCGGCGGGGCCGCCTGCGGAAACAGCCTCGCCACCGCCGCGAGCAGGTAGGTGATCTCGGCGTCGTCGGTGCGGGCGGCGGCGGGATCACCTGCGAAGGGAATGTCCGTCGTGCCCACGAGCACCAACCGCGGGCCGAACGGCAGCACGAACACGGGCCGGCCGTCGTCGGCCTCGGCATAGACGCCATGGTCGCCGAGCGCCGCACGCAGCGCCGGCGCGGCAAGGACGAGATGGCTTCCCTTCGTGCCCCCGATGAGCCGCCGCGGGGACCGCGGCAGGATCTCGGCCCGCGTGCGATCAACCCACGCACCGGTCGCATTCACGATCGCGGCCGGCCGCACTGCGACCGCATCGCCCGCCGCCGTGACGATCCGCAACTCGCCGCCGGCATCCCAGGCAGCCGCCGCATGCGTGAGCAGGCTGAAGGACGTCCCCTGCTCCGCCGCAATTCGCCGGGCATCCACGAGCAGCTCGACCGTGAACCGTTCGGGAAACAGCATCTGGGCATCGGCATAGACCGCCGCATGCGGAAACGCACGGGCATCGACGGCGGGCAGCCCCGGCACGCCGGTCGCGACGGTCCGGTGCCGCGGCCATCCCGGCGCCGCTGCGAGCGCGTCGTAGAGCGTGAGGCCAATCCCAACGGCGATGCTGCCGCGTCCCCGGCCACGCCACGCCCGCGCGAGCGACTCGAGGCCCACGATCCGCGCCGCGGCCGCCGCGAGCCCGCCCAACCGGCTCCGCACCGGAAGCAAAAACCCGAGCGGGCGCACGAGATGCGGGGCCAGCCGCACGAGCCGGTCGCGCTCGCGCAGGCTTTCGCGCACGAGATCGACCTCGCCATATTCGAGATACCGGAGGCCGCCGTGGACCAGCCGCGTGGACCACGCCGTCGCCCCGCAGGCGACGTCGTCCGCCTCGGCGACGACGACCCTCACGCCCGACAAGAGCAGCTCCCGCGCCAGCGCCGCGCCGTTGATGCCGGCACCGAGCACCACGACCGTCGTCTCGGCAGCCACACGCCCACGCATCGCGCTCCTCCACGGGACCGGGCCGCAACTATACTGAACGCCCCATGACTGGACGCGCCGCGAACGGATTCCCGACCGGGCTGGCGCTCGTCGCCTGCGCCGCCTGCTTCGCGGCCCGACCGCAGTATGCCGCGGACGCGGTCCCTGCGGGGGATGCCGTGGCCCGGGCGCTGGCGACACCCGTCTCCGCCACCTGGGCGGGCCTGCCGGTGCGGGATGCCGCCACGCGGCTCGCCGATCGCGGCGGCTGCGCGGTCGTGATCGACCGGCGGCTCGACCCCGACACCACGATCACCCTCACCGCCGAGGACGAGCCGCTGGCCGATGTCCTCGCCGCACTGGCGGCGGCGACCGGCGGCGAAGTGGCGACCTACGCCGGACACCTGCGCCTCGTGCCGCGCGGCCACGCCGCCCCTCTCCGGGCGGCCGACGCGGCACGCACCGCCGAATTGAAGGCCGTTGTGGCGAAGGTGCGCAGCCGGCTGAGGGCGCAGGCCGAGGCGTCGTGGCCGGATGGCGCGGTGCCGCGCGACCTCGTCGCGGCGCTCGCGGCCGATGCCGGGCTTGCCCTCACCGGCCTCACCGACCTGCCGCACGATCACTTCCCCGCCGCGACACTGCCCCCGCTCCGACATGCCGACCGCATCGATCTCATCCTCGCGCACTTCGATCGACGCGTGGCGTGGCGGCCGCCCGCAGCCGGCAAGGGCGACGCCGCGTACGAGATCGTGCCGCTCGGGCCGGCGGGTGCGACCGAGACGGCCATCCCCGCATCGCCACCGCGCCGGCGGGACGACCGCCCCCGCCCGCCCGCCGACGCGGCCGCGACCTACACGCTCACCGTGGCCGCTCCGCTCGACGAACTGCTCACGACGCTCGCCACCAGGTTCGGCCTCGTGCTCGAACTCGACGCCGCTTCGCTCCGCCAGAAGGGTGTCGCGCCGGGGGAGATCGTGCGGCTGAACATGCGCGACGCGTCGCGCGATCAACTGCTCGACGCGATCCTCGGCCCCCGCGGCCTGACCTGGCGCCTCGAGGGGCGCTCGCTCGCGGTCAGCGCCGCGGCCCCCTGATCATCCGCTCCGCGGCCGCGCGGTTGAGCCGCGACGGCTCGTGCCGCGGGTCGAGATCGAGCGCGGCGGAATACGATTCGACGGCGTCGCCGTAGCGGCCCTGGGCGGCCTGGGCCACGCCGCGATTGAACCACGCCCTGACATCCCGCGGGTTGTGGCGAATGGCGAGGTCGAAGTCGAATTCCGCCTTGCGCGGCTCGCCGGTCGAGAGGTAGGCGAGGCCGCGGTTGAGATACGCGATCATGAACGTGCGGTCGCGCCGGATCGCCGACGCATAGGCATTGATCGCCTCGAGCGGCCGGCCGAGTTCGACGAGCGCGAGCCCGCGCCACAGTTCCGGCCGCGGATCGTCGTAGGCGATCCCGGCCGCGTCCTCGAAATCCTCGAGCGCGATCCCGTGGAGCCCGAGGTGGAACCACGCGATCCCGCGCCGCAGGTAGAGCTCCGGATCCTGCGGATCGACCTTGAGACCCGCCGAGCAGGCATCGACCGAGCCGCGGAAATCGCCGAGCCGCCGGCTGATCACACCGAGCGCGAGATGGCCCACCGTGAGCTTGGGGTCGAGCGCGACCGCCTTCCGCAGGACATCGCGGGCCTCTTCGAGCTTGCCGGCGCGGGCGAGCTTCTCGGCCTCGACGAGCAGTTCCTCCGCGGGCGAGCGTGCCGGCTCCTCCCCCGGCGCCTCACCCTCCGCCTCGGGGAACGGCGCAAGGTCGCGGAGGTCGGGCGCGGTGCGCGGTCGCGCCGGGGCCCGCGGGGTCTCGCGCTGCGGCGTCGGCGGCGTGGCGGCGTCGCCGGGCAACGTCCGCTCCGGGAAGGGCACGGGGAGCTTCACCGGCGGTGGCTTCGTGGGCTCGGGCGGCGGGGCCGGGCGTGCCGGCTGCTTCCCGCTCCCGAACGGATTGAGTTCGTCTGCGAACGGATCGTCTTCGGGGATCCCGACCACGCCCGACTGCCGCGCCTCGGCCCGACCGGCCGGGCCGAGCAGCCATGCCACGACGCAGCCCACCGCCAGACAGGCGAGGCTCTGAAAGATCAGACGGCGGATGGCGCTGGGATGGGCGAGCATGCTGGTCCTCCCTGTGCATCGGCACGCCGATGCCCCGGGGTGGCGTGGGGCCGCTACGCCTGCTGCGACCCCAACAACCCTCCCAACCGCTCCTCGATACCCGAGCGGATTCGGCCGGCAAAGAGCGAGGCCATGCCCGGGAGGACGAGCGTGACGAGCAACTCCTCGGAGAAGACCTCGACGCTGCCGTCGAAATCCATCCCCATCGTGGCCAATTTCACGCGCAGCCGCTCCTCGGTCTCCCATGCGGCGTCGATCGGCCCCACCGTGTCGGAATACTGCGTGCGGGCCCGCACGACCGCGTCGTCGAGCCGGCGCCGGACTTCCGCCGGAGGCAGTTGATGGGGGATGCGGACTTCGAGCGGTCTCATGGGGTCATTCCTGCGGGCGAGGGACGGGCGGCTGCCACGGCGGCGGCCACCAGGGCGGAATCGATGCGGCCCAGCCGCGGGTCGCACGGGGCCGTCTCGGCGTCGGATGAATTGGAGCAGACCGCCGAACGGAGTGCCACCAGATCGGGCTCGAGCGACGCGACACACGGGATGTCGGCCAACGCCAGCCGGCCGGCGAGCGCCACGCCGAGGCCGTGCTCGCGGGCGAGCGCGACCCACCCTGCAAGATCGGCGAGCGGCTGCGTTGCCATGAGCCCGGGCCCGCGCTTGTCGGCCGTGTCGATGAGAATCATGCCGCACCCGATCCGGGCCGCGGCCTCGATCACGTCGCGTGGCGCGGGCGCCTCGACGCGGTCGAAGTCGGCATAGGCCACGGCCACCTGCCTGCAGCCTGCCGGGAGCGCGGCATGCACTCGCTCGAGTCCGTTCCGCCAGTCGCGGCCCGCCATCCCGGCGAGCCCCACCTTGCACGCGGCGGGCCCCGGCGTGCACGCCTGCCCGACCAGCGACTCGACCGCCGCCAGCAGGCCCGTGATCGTCTCGAGTCCGGCGGCCAGTTCCCCCATGGCCATCGTCCACGGCCCCCGCCCGCCGATCCGATCCGCGACCGCCGCGATGGTTTCGGCGGACGCCGCGCCGAGCGACCCCGCCGCCGGCTCCTTGATGTCGATCACCGCCGC
>JBBAVM010000035.1:22292-29553 GCA_040397685.1 Pirellulales bacterium | reverse complement strand
TGTCGTTCAAGACGGTCGTCACGTTCAACCTCGACGAATACTGGCCGATGCAGCCCGACGCCCTGCAAAGCTACCACCGCTTCATGCGGGAGCATCTCTTCGACCACCTCGACATCCCGAAGGACAACATCCACATCCCCGACGGCACGCTCGCACGCGGCGACGTCGCCGCGGCCTGTGCCCGGTATGAAGAGGCGATCCGGGCCGCCGGCGGCATCGACCTGCAGATTCTCGGCATCGGCCGCACCGGCCACATCGGCTTCAACGAGCCGGGCAGCGCCGCCGACAGCCGCACGCGGCTGATCACGCTCGACAGCGTGACGCGGGGCGACGCCGCGAGCGACTTCTTCGGCGAGTGGAACGTGCCGCGGCAGGCGATCACCATGGGCGTGGGATCGATCCTGGATGCCCGTCGCGTCGTGCTCCTCGCCTTTGGCGAGCACAAGGCGCCGATCGTGCGGCGGGCCGTCGAGGAGCCGCCATGCAGCCACGTGTCGGCCAGCGCCCTCCAGCAGCACGCCGATGCGAAGTTCGTGCTCGACCGGGCCGCGGCCGCGCGGCTGACACGCTTCGAATCGCCCTGGGTCGTGGGTCCGCTCGACTCGATGGGCCTCGAGTGGACCGACGCCCTCGTGCGGAAGGCTGTGATCTGGCTCGCCCTCAAGCTCGGCAAGCCGATCCTCAAACTCACCGACGAGGACTACAACGAGCACGCTCTCCAAGACCTGCTCTCGAAGCGTGGCCGGGCCTACGACACCAACATCGAGGTCTTCCGCGGGATGCAAGACACGATCACCGGCTGGCCCGGCGGCAAGCCCGGCACGCCGCGGCGGATCCGCGGGCTCGACCCGACCACCGAGGCGAAGAAGGCCGCCGCCTTCCCCAAGCGGGTGATCGTGTTCAGCCCGCATCCCGACGACGACGTGATCAGCATGGGTGGCACGTTCATCCGCCTCTGCGAGCAGGGGCACGAGGTGCACGTGGCCTACCAGACGAGTGGAAACATCGCCGTGTGGGACGAGTCGGCAGACCGCCACGTGGACTTCGTCGAGGAGTTTTGCAGGACGTTCGGCGTGGACAAGAAAGCGAGCGCGGTCGCCGAGAAGATTCGCGCATTCTTGAAGACGAAGCACGCCGGCGCCGTCGATCTCCCCGAACTGCAGGCCGTGAAGGGCCTCATCCGCCGGACGGAGGCCCGGGCCGGGGCCCGTTACTCGGGCGTGAAGCCCGCCAACATCCACTTTCTCGACCTGCCCTTCTACGAAACGGGCACCGTGCGCAAGAAGCCGATCGGCCCGGACGACATCGCGATCACGGTCGAACTCCTGGAGCGGGTGAAGCCGCACCAGGTGTACGCCGCCGGCGACCTCTCTGATCCGCACGGCACGCACCGCGTGTGCCTGGCCGCGATCACCCGGGCCCTCGACGAAGTGAAAAACCGCGACTGGGCGAAGCAGTGTGAGCTCTGGCTCTACCGCGGCGCCTGGCAGGAATGGGAGCCGCACGAGATCGACATGGCCGTGCCGCTCTCGCCCGACGAAGTCGAGCGCAAGCGGATGGCGATCTTCAAGCACGAGAGCCAAAAAGATCGCGCACTCTTCCCCGGCCCGAACGATCCGCGCGAGTTCTGGCAGCGGGCCGAGGATCGCAACCGCGACACGGCCCGGCTCTACGACAAGCTCGGCCTGCCGGAATACGAGGCGATCGAGGGCTTCGTCCTCCACCGCGGCTGACGCCGCCTGCTTGACCGCGGCCGCCTGGAAAGATATACATAGGAACAGTTGCCGGCTGTTCCTTCGAGCGTGAGTTTTCGATGGCCACCGTCCTCGTTGCCGACCAGTGTGAGATTCCCGGCGACGTCGCCACGCTCGATGCGTTTCGCCGTTGGGCACAGTCGCCCGAGTTCCCCTCGTCGGGCCGGATCGACTGGGTGGCTTCCTGCATCGAGGTCGATGTGTCACCGGAAGACATTTTCACCCACGGCACAGTCAAGACGGAGATCGTGGGCCGTCTTTTGCCGCTTGCCAAGGCGCGTGGCATGCACCTCTTCACCGGTGAAACGCGGGTGTCGGCGGATGCCGCCGATCTCTCGGCAGAGCCCGACGTCGTGCTCGTGTCGGAGGCGGCGCTCGAAACGGGCCGTGTGCGTCTGGTGCCTGCGGCCGGCGGGCAGCCCGACCGGTTCGTGGAGCTCGAGGGTGGCCCCGACCTTGTCGTCGAGATCGTGAGCGATTCTTCCATCCGCAAAGACACGGAGCGGCTACCGGCCGCCTACCATGCGGCGGGCGTGCGCGAGTTTTGGCTCATCGATGCCCGCGGCGCCGAGGTGCGGCTCACGATCCATCGGTGGGAGCCCGGCGGCTGGGCGACCGACTCCGGTCCGGGCGGCGTCTGCCGCTCGGCCGTGTTCGACTGCGGCTTCATCCTCGAGCGCTCGCGGAATTCGCAGGGCCGCTTCATCTACGATCTCGTGGCCCTGCCGTAGCGACGGCAGTTCGACACGCTAGGGACGGTCGAGAGGCGGCGGTGTCTCGGCCGCATACGCCTCGTAGGCCGCGGCGATGCCCGCCTGCTTTTCGTCACCGACGTGGAAAATGAAGCGATGCCGGAGGCTGATCCGCCCGCCGGCGGCGAGCGACACGGCGCCGCTCTCCGCGTCCGGGTTCATCTGCTTCATCCCGAACGGATTCGCGCAGAACAGCCCGTAGGTCCGCACATGCCAGGCGGTGGGATGCCGAAAACTCGACGGATGGTTGAGGATCGCGATGCCGAGGTGCTCGCCCTCCACCGGTCCGTGGTAGTCCACCCATGTCGCGTGCTTCGACCAGGCATCAGCGTCACGCTCGCCCGCGCTGTTGATGATCGTGCCGCCCTGCTTTCGATCGACGGCCATGCTGTCGGGGACCCGGATGTAGACCCCCGCGTCCTTCATGTCGGCGAGTTCGACGGGGCCGTGGGCCGCGATGAGATCGACGTCGAGGTCGATGATCCGCCTGTCCGTGGTGTCGCAAAAAGTCATCCGCCGCTCCTCGGTGAGCAGCGGCTTGTTGTGGGCGTCACAGATCTCGTTGTGCGCGTGGATCACCGCCGCGGTCCCGCCGGCGAGCGTGCGGTAGCCCATGTGCCGGATCGCCCCGAGCCGCCCGAGCCGCCGGGCGTAATCCTCGGCGTCTTTCGCACCCATGCTCGCGGCCTCGGTCCAGGCGTCGAAGCCGCCGACGCTCTGATGGCCGAAGAGCAGCCCGCGCTGGTGCACGTGGTCGGTGGTCTCGCCCGGCACGTCGGCCTGCGGAAACGCCCGCGTCATCGCCTTGCCGGTCGGGCCGATGATCCGCCACAGAAACGGCTTGTTGCCGCGATCCACGCTGTACTCGGCGATCGGCTCGGCGCCGCGCAGCACGATCGCGCCGCCGGTCGCGGTCCGCTTCACGGCAAACGGCTCCGCCTCCGCTCCGGCCGCCCGGGTGCATGCGTTGGCCACCAGGATCGCCGCGAGCACGATGCGGACCATGAAATCATTCGCGCCGCCCGTCGTCTCTCGACCGTGCATGCCAGAGCCCTCCATCACGCGTGCGTCTACCGGTCATTTCATGGTAACCGAGCACTGGTCCACGCGGCACAAGGGTTGCCGCAGGCGGCCGCGAGGCGCTATGCTGCTGCCCCACCACTCACCCCACGCAGGCGCCCGGATGATCCTCGACACCCTGCCGCTCTGGCGTCGCTACGCCACGCTCAACCCGCGGTTTCCGCAGGCGTTCTCGTTTCTCGAGCAGGTCACGGCGGACACGGCGGTGGGACGCCACGAGATCGCCGGCGACGATCTCTTCGCGCTCGTGCAGCGATACGAGACCCGGCCGGCGGCGGGCATGCAGCTGGAGGCCCACCGCCGCTACATCGACATCCAGTTCATCGCCAGCGGCCGGGAGGTGATCCACTGGGCGCCGCTGGCGTCGCTCACGGAGGTCACGCTCCCCTACGACGCCGCGAAGGAGGCGGCGTTCTTCAAGGCCGCCGACGGGATGGTGCCGGTGCGGCTCGCGGCCGGCCAGTTCGCGATTCTTTATCCCGACGACGCCCACATGCCGTGCTGCGCCTGGGACGATCCTACGGAGGTGCTCAAGGTCGTCGTGAAGGTCGCAATGTAGACGGAACGTTCAGGGAGCGAGGCGGTCGAGTGCCCAGCCGCCGGGCGTGCGGCGGTAGCGGAGGCGGTCGTGGAGCCGGCTCGGCCGCCCCTGCCAAAACTCGATCTGCTCGGGCACGAGGCGGAAGCCGCCCCAGTGCTCGGGCCGCGGAATTGCGGCGTCGTCGGGATGCTCCGCGCGAAACCGCGCGAAGAGGGCCTCGAGGGCCGCCCGATCGGGGATCACCTCGCTCTGCGGTGAACTCCAGGCGCCGATCCGCGACGTGCTCGGCCGGCTCGTGAAGTAGGCATCGCTCTCGGCTGCGGTCGTCCGCTCGACGCGGCCCTCGATCCGCACCTGCCGCTCGAGCGCAGCCCAGTGGAACGTGAGCGCCGCATGGGGGTTGGCGGCGAGTTCCCGGCCTTTGCGGCTCGTGTAGTTCGTGAAGAAGCAGAAGCCCGCGTCGTCGAAGCCACGCAGGAGCACGATCCGCGCCGACGGGCGACCATCGGGCGTCGCGGTGGAGAGGGTCATCGCCTCGGGCTCGGGCAGCCCGGCGGCGACGGCAGCGTCATACCACAGGGCGAACTGCCGGATGGGACTCCGCTCGACGGCCCCCTCGTCGAGGGCTCCCTGCTCATATTCCTTGCGGGCGTGGGTCGCCCGGGATTGCGTCGTCATGACCATGACCTCCGATGCCGTATCATGGTAGCCGCCCGGGAGCGATCGGCGCTGCCACCCCGGCACCTTCCGCCAGGACGCGTGCAGTCATGAAGCTCGTTCGTTTCGGAAACCGCGGTGCGGAGCGGCCGGGCCTCGTCGGCCCCGACGGCCGGATCAAGGACTGCTCGCCCCACGTGGCCGACTACGACCACGCATTCTTCGCCGGCGGCGGGCTCGACCGCCTGCGCGATCTGGCGGCGAATCCTGCCGCGCTACCCGACGCCCCGGAAGGCGTGCGGCTCGGCGCCCCCGTCGCCCGCCCGCGCAGCGTGTTCGCCATCGGCCTCAACTACTCCGACCATGCCAAGGAAACGGGGGCCGCGGTTCCATCGGAGCCGATCCTGTTCATGAAGGCGACGAGCGCGATCTCTGGACCGCACGACCCGATCCTGATCCCCCGCGGCAGCACGAAGACCGACTGGGAAGTGGAGCTCGGCGTCGTCATCGCCCGCGACGCCCACGCGCTGCCCTCGAAGGCGTCCGCCCGCGACCACGTCGCCGGCTACTGCGTGGCCAACGACGTATCCGAGCGGGCCTTTCAGCTGGAGCGGGGCGGCCAGTGGAGCAAGGGCAAGTCGTGCCCCGGTTTTCTGCCGCTCGGGCCGTGGCTCGTGACGGCCGACGAGGTGCCCGATCCGCAGCAGCTCTCGCTCTCGCTCGACGTCAACGGCCGGCGCCGACAGAGCGGCAGCACGGCGACGATGATCTTCGACGTGTTGCACATCGTGCACTATCTGTCGCAGTTCGTCCTGCTCGAGGCCGGCGACGTGATCGTGACCGGCACGCCGCCGGGCGTGGGCATGGGGTGCAAGCCGCCAGAATTCCTCAAGGCGGGCGACGTCGTGGAGCCCGCGATCACCGGCCTGGGCAGCCAGAGGAGCGTATGTCAGCCAGCATGAATTCCCACGGATCGTCAAAACCATTCAACGTCGGCGTCATCGGCTACGGCTGGGCAGCCACGGCCCACATCGCCGCGATCAACGCGACGACCCGCGGTCGCGTGACGGCGGTCTCTTCGTCGCGGCCGCTCGACGCGGCCGAACTCTCGGCGAAGCACGGCGGGCCGATCAAGACCTATCAGCGGCTCGAAGACCTGCTCGCCGACCCGACGATCGACGTCGTGGACATCACCGGCCTGCCGAGCCTCCACCGCGACCAGGCCGTGGCCGCCGCGAAGGCGAAGAAACACATCATCCTCGAGAAGCCGATGGCCAACTCCCCGGACGAGGTGGCCGAGATCGTGGCGGCCGCCGCGGCCAACGGAGTCAAGGGCTGCGTCTGCTTCGAATGCCGGTTCTCGAACCAGTTTCAGGTGACGAAGGCGCTCCTCGACGAGGGGCTCCTGGGGAAGTTGCACTACGGCGAAGTCGATTATTACCACGGCATCGGCCCGTGGTACGGCCAGTTTCGCTGGAACACAGGCCGGAAGGACGGCGGCAGCGCCCTGCTCACGGCCGGCTGCCACGCCCTCGACGCGCTCCTGATGCTGATGGGGAGCCCCGGGGTGCCGGACAATCCGGTGAAGAGCGTCACGAGCCTGAGCACGAAGTCGGCGAGCCCGATCTTCGCGCCCTACGAATACGACACGTCGAGCGTCACGATCGTGCACTTCAAGAATGGCTCGATCGGCAAGACGGCCGCGATCGTCGATTGCCTCCAGCCCTACTACTTTCACACGCACCTCGTGGGGAGCGAGGGCAGCCTGCTCGACGACAAGTTCCACTCGACGAAGCTCAAGGCCGACAAGGGGCACTGGAGCAAGCTCTCGATGAAGATGCTCGACTCGGGCGACGTGAGCGACCACCCCTATCAGGCGCAGTTTCAGGCGTTCTTCGACGCCCTCGACAAGGGCGAAGACATGCCGCTCACGAGCTTCAAGGAGGCGCAAAAGACGTTCGACGTGATCTTCGCCGCCGACAAGAGCGCCGCCCAGGGCGGCGCTGCCGTGACACTGTAATGCAACGTAGGACAGGCTTCAGCCTGTCATGAAGGAAGATTGACGTGCTCCCCAACAGGCTGAAGCCTGTCCTACAAACACCGACAGCGACAGGCTTCGGCCTGTCCTCCATCATCATGCGAACCATCCTGCTCGCGCTTCTGCTCACCGCCGCTGCCGCCGCCGAGCCGCCTGCCGGCTTCACGCCGCTGTTCAACGGCAAGGACTTGGCCGGATGGCGCGGCCGGCCGCACTTCGATCCCGCGAAGGACACCGAAGGCACCGCCGCAGAGCGGGCCACGCGGCAGGCGGAATGGGATGCCGATCTCGCCGCCCATTGGAAGGTGGAGCACGGCGTGATCGTGAGCGACGGGAAAGGCGTGTTCCTCACGACCGATCGCGACTACGCCGACTTCGAACTCTCGCTGGAGTGGATGTTTCCTGAGCCCTGTGGCGACAGCGGCATCTACCTGCGCGG
>JBBAVM010000035.1:20883-22192 GCA_040397685.1 Pirellulales bacterium | reverse complement strand
GCCCCGATGCACGTGCGCAACGTCTTCATCCGCGAACTGGGCACCCTCGATGGCTCGGGCCCCGGCTGGCGCGACCTCGGCGCGGCCGACTTCGAAAACGTGAACTGTGCGGCCGACACCTGGACCTGGAAGAACGGCACAGCCCGATGCACCGGGCAGCCGGTGGGCGTGATCCGGTCGCGCACGCCGCTCACGAACTTCGAACTCTCGGCCGAATGGCGGCACCTCCAGAAGGCCGGCAATTCCGGCATCTTCCTCTGGGCCCCGCCGCAGGTGTTCGAGAACCTGCCCCCGGGAAAATTGCCGCCGGGAGGCATCGAGGTGCAGGTGCTCGACCACGGCTACACCGAGCAGTACGAAAAGGCCACCGGCAAGAAGGCCGACTGGTTCCGCACCGACGGCGACGTGTTCCCCGTCGGCTCCTCTGACATGCAGCCATTTCCACCGACGGCACCCGATGGCAAACGGAGTTTCCCATCGTCGCGGCATTCCCGCGGCACCCCGGAGTGGAACCATTACTACGTGCGGGCGATCGACGGCGAGGTGCGGCTCTGGGTGAATGGCCACGAGGTGTCGGGCGGCACGGACTGTGTTCCTGCCACTGGCTTCATGTGTCTGGAATCGGAGGGGGCGCCGGTCGAGTTTCGGCGGCTGCGAATCCGCGAGTTACCAGATGCCCGCACGGGCTTCACGCCGCTCTTCAATGGCCAGGATCTCTCCGGCTGGCAGGGGGCGACCGACGGCTACGAGGCCGTTGCCGGCGAACTGCGGAGCAAGCCGGGCGTCGGCGGCAACCTGCTCACGGCCGAGGAGTTTGGCGACTTCGTGCTCCGCTTCGACTTCAAGCTCACGCCCGGGGCGAACAACGGCCTCGCGATCCGCGCGCCGCTCACGGGCGACGCCGCCTACGAGGGCATCGAATTGCAGATCCTCGACGACGGCCACGAGAAGTACAAAGCTCTCCAGCCCTGGCAGTGCCATGGCTCGGCGTATGGCGTGGCCGCAGCCGAGCGGGGCACGTGCCTGAAGCCGGCCGGACAGTGGAATAGCGAGGAGGTGACCGTGCGGGGCACGACGATCACGGTCGTGGTCAACGGCAAGACGATCCTCGACGCCGACACCGCCGCGTTTCGCGACGGCCAGGCCACCCCCGACGGCAAGCCCCATCCCGGCCTCGCCCGCACGCAGGGCCACCTCGGCTTCGCCGGCCACCACGACGAGGTCCACTTCCGCAACATCCGCATAAAGCGGCTGCCGTAGGACAGGCTTCAGCCTGTCATGCCCCCGTAGGACAGGCTTCAGCCTGTCA
>JBBAVM010000035.1:0-20783 GCA_040397685.1 Pirellulales bacterium | reverse complement strand
CCGTAGGACAGGCTTCAGCCTGTCATGCCCCCGTAGGACAGGCTTCAGCCTGTCAAGAGATCGACAGACTGAAGTCTGTCCCACAGCGGCCGCCCCCAGAGATCGACAGACTGAAGTCTGTCCTACAACTCCCGCACCCACACGTTGCGATACCGCGTCGGGCTGCCGTGATCCTGGAGGAAGAGCGGCCCTCGGCCCGTGGCACGAAGTTCCTTCTCAATACCGCGCAGAAAATCCGTGACGCCGTGTCGATACGGGATATACGGCGACCTCGGCTCGGTGAACGTGAGGCCGTCCTGCACGAGTTTGCCATTGAGCCAGGCCGTCACGCTTCCGGCCTTCACGATCCGGCCGCTCGCATCGCGGCGGGGCGCGATGAAACGGATGTCATACACCTGCCACTCGCCGGGCTTCCGCGCCGCGTTCACGAGCGGCTTGCCAAACCGATAGAGCGCCCCCTCGTCCTGCTCCGTCGGCGGTTCGACGCCGAACGAGTCGTAGATCTGCATCTCGTAATTGCCGTGCAGATAGAGGCCGCTGTTGCCATGCGCCTGCGGATCGACCATGAACTCGGCGTGGATGTCGGCATCCTGGAATGTCGCCTTCGAGACGATGTGGTTGGCGTGCCCCTTCGTCGTGGCGACGACGAGCGTGCCGTCCTCCACCTTCCAGTCGATCGGGCCGCCGGCCATGCTCGTGAATTTCGCGGGCTCGCGGCCGTCGCCGAAGAGCACGATCGCGCCGGCGGGCGGCGCGACGGGCAACGTGTCTTGCACCGGACGAAACTCACTGCCGGCACGCGCCGTCGCTGCCGCGACCGCAGGAAGATTCCGGTCGGCGAAGTCGGCAAACCGCTGCCAGTCGTATTCCAGGAGGTCGTGCTTTCCCGACCGCACGTGGTAGCCGATCCGTCCCTTGCCGACCGGCATGTCCACCGGAGGCCACTCGGTCGTGCCGAGCCCCTCGAGCCCGAAGAGTTTCCACACCGGCTCGGCCGCCACGGCCGCGAGAAACTCCCCGCGGGGATCGGCCCAGCGGTCGTCGATCGCGCTCGCCACGTAGAGCGGCCGCGGGGCCACCATCGCGAGCAGGGCGTGCTGGTCGGTCGGCATCTCGGCGGCCCGGCCGGCATACGTGGCGTACTTCGGGCAGAACCAGTGGGGAAACTTCCGGGTGATGTCCGCGATCGTCTCACCGTAGTTGCGCCGCTCGAGCGCCGCCCCGCCACAGCCCGACTCGTTCGACACGACCATCGCGAAGCGTTC
This sequence comes from Pirellulales bacterium, assembly GCA_040397685.1. Lineage (GTDB taxonomy): Bacteria > Planctomycetota > Planctomycetia > Pirellulales > UBA1268 > RGVT01. Next base: position 19,518 of record JBBAVM010000035.1, on the reverse strand, counting down.
ATCGCAGGCGCCCGCCCAGAGCGCCGCCTTGCCGTTGCGCGAGTGCCCGACCACGATCACCCGCGTGGCATCGACCTCCGGCAGCCGTACGAGCCAGTCGAGAATCCGCGACAGCCCCCACGCCCACATGGCGATCGCGCCCTCGTCACGGCCCGCGGGCGTGTCGGGAAGAATGTCTTCGTAGCAGGCGGTCGCCATGCCGTACCCGCGGGCAAGCATCGCCTCGATCGGGCCCGCAGGCTCCGCCTGGTTTCCCTTGAAGTTGAGATACAGAAACACCGGCACGGGCTTGTCGGCCTTTGGCAGGTGGAGGAGCACATTCACGACCGGAGCCTTGGGCCCCTCGCCCAGCCGCAGCCGTGCCCGAATCCGCGTCGCCTGCACGCCGCCGCCGAGCGTCACATCCTCCCGCTCCGGTTCACCGACGGGAAACACCGGGGCCGGCGGCAGACGGCGGCCGTAGACGTGTTCCTCGAGCAGGCCCAGCTGGTGCGGCCGGCATCGCGCCTGCCAATCCTCCGGGGTCGAGGCAGGCCGCCCGTCCGGGCCCGCGAGCACGTCGGGCAGCGCGTGGGAGACGACCGCCGCTTCATCGTAGTTCGGCTCGACAGATCGCGCGGGCACGGCCATGAATTCCAGCATCGACATCCCCGCGGCCACGCATATTCCTACCCGTCTTTTCAGCATCGACAGACCCTTCCTACCCCGATTCCATGACCCATGAGATTACCACGCAGGGGCGACCAAGTGATCGCGGCCTAGCACGTGACGCCACAGCGCTCGATCGCGGCCTTGATCCGCTGCGCGAGCACGCCGCGCTCGGCCCGCTGGGCGTCGGTCGCCGGCTGACGCGACTCCCCCATCGCGAAGCCGCGAAGGCCTGCCGCGATCCGGAAGCCCTCGGGAAAGTCGGCCCCGAGAAACGTGATGTCGAGCAGGTCCGTGATCTGTCGTTGCCGGGCGAAGGCGGCGTCGAGCCGACCGGCCATGACGTCTTCATAGATCGCCCGCGTCGCCTCCGGCACCACGCCGGCCGTCGCGTGCACGCCGCCATCGCAGCCCGCGAGCAGCATCGGCACGAGTGCCGCGTCCCAGCCCGTGAAAAACGCAAACTCCGGCCGCACCGACCGCACGGCGGCGATCATCCGCTGCATCTGCGAGATATCGCCGCTCGAGTCCTTGATGCCGATCACCCGTGGGCATTCCTCCGCCAGCCGCCGCACCGTGGCCACGTCGATCGGCGAGGCGAGCATCGGGATGTTGTAGAGCGTGACGTCGATCGGGCTCTCGCGGGCGATCTCCCGGTAGTAGGCATAGACGCTCTCGGGCGAAAGCTTGAAGTAGAAGGGCGACACGATCGCCACCGCCCGGGCCCCGGCCTCGATCGCGTGCTCGCAGGCGGCGAGCGTCTCGGCAACGTTCGCCTCGGCGGCGCCTGCCACGACGGGCACGCGGCCTGCCGCTGCCTCGCACACGACGCTCGTGATCCGCCGCCGCTCCTCGACGGAAAACCGCGTGAACTCCCCGGTCGAGCCGTTGGGATAGAGCCCGTGCACGCCCTTGTCGATGAGCCACGAGACGTAGCGGGCGAGCTCCTCCTCGTCGATCCGCCCCCGGGCGTCGAGCGGCACCATGTGGGGCACGAGGATGCCGGCGAGACGCTCAGGCGGTGACATGCGACGGGTTTCCTGTCTCGGGGTATCAGGTGTAGGCCGGGTGGCAGGCCGGGCCGATCGGTTCGAAACGCTTGTAGCCGAGCACGAATTCCTGGTGGCCGAGCGATTCCGAGGCCGTTTGCGCGCCGGCGGCGACGGCCAGTGTACGTCGATAAATCTCCGCGCCGACCTCGTCGAGCGTGCCCCGGCCCTCGAGGATCCGGCCGGCGTCCACGTCCATGTCGTCGCGGAGGTTGCGGTAGGTCTCGGGATTCGCGCACACCTTGATCACCGGCGAGATCGCCGAGCCCACGACCGATCCGCGGCCGGTCGAGAAGAGCGTCACATGCGCCCCGCAGGCGATGAGCTCCGCGATCTCGGCATTGTCGTTGATGTTGGGAAAGCCGAATCGAACCTCGCCATCGGGCACGACATCGAGCAGATAGAGGCCACCCGCCCGCGGCACGTCGCCCGGCTTGATGAGCCCGGAGATCCGCGCGGAGCCGCTCTTCGAATACGCCCCCATGCTCTTCTCCTCCTGCGTCGTCAGGCCGCCGTCGGCGTTGCCCGGTGCGAAGCTGCCGTGGCCGAGCACGCTGTAATACCGGGCCGCCTTGGCCACCGAGCCCAGCAGCAGCTCCCCGAGTTCCGGCGTGGCGGCGCGGGCGGCCATGACCTGCTCGCAGCCGATGAGTTCACCAGTCTCCTCGAAGATGCACACCGCCCCATCGGCCACGAGCCGATCGAACGCCCGGCCGATGCCGGGATTGGCCGTGATGCCGCTCGTGCCGTCGCTGCCGCCGCAGATCGTGCCGACCACGAGTTCGTGCGCGGCCAGAGGACCGCGGGGCGTGGCTTCGAGTTGCCGCCTCGCCTCGCGAACCCACTCGCGGCCGCGCTCGATCGTGGTGCGCGTGCCGCCGGCTTCCTGGATCACGAGCGTGTCAACGGGGCGGCCGCTCGCGCGGATCGCGTCGCGGAGCCCGCGGCGATTGAAGCCCTCGCAGCCGAGCGACACGAGCAGCGCCGCGCCCACGTTCGGATGCGTGCAGAGCGACTGGAGCATCCGAAACGCATAGTCGTTGGGATAACAGCCGCCGAAGCCGATGAGGTGCACGTCGGCCTCGCGGAACGGCAGGTGGATCTCACGCGCCACATGGTGGGCGCACTCGACGAGATAGACCACTACGACGACGTTGCGAATCCCCTTGCGACCGTCGGCCCGCACGAATGCGTCCCTGCGAATCGGGTTCATCGCTTCTCCCTGAAGAGCCGGGCCCCGTCGAGCGTGTGGGTCGGCAGGTAGTCGCTCTGCATGTTGTGGAGGTGGACGTGCTCGCCCGGCTCGATGTCGCAGGTGGCCGAGCCGATGGCCGCGCCGTATTTCAGGATCTTCGTGCCGGCGGCGATCCTCCGGAGGGCGAGCTTGTGGCCCAGGCCGAGCGGCTTCCGCATCGAGATGGAACGGCCGTCGATCTCGATGGTGTCGCCGGGCTGCACGCTCCGCACGAGGACGACGACGTTGTCGATCGGCGAGAGATGGATCACGGGCATGGATTCACCGCCCTGCATAGAGCCGATACAGGACCTGCGTGCCGTCGTCGGCCCAGCCGCGTTCGGCAGCGATTGTAAAGAGCCGTTCGGCGGTGGCGAGGCCGGGCAGGTCGATTGCCGAGGCTGCAGCACATTCCCTTGCGATCGCGAGATCCTTGAGCAGATGCTTCACCATGAAGCCCGGCGCGAAATCCCCCGCGAGGGCCCGCGGCGCGAGATTCGAAAGCCCCCAACTCCCAGCCGCTCCGCCGGCGATCACCTGCTGTACGGCCGCGGGATCAAGTCCGCCCGCCCGCGCGTGTGCGAGCGCCTCGCACCACGCCACCATCCCGATCGCCACGGCCACCTGGTTCGCGAGCTTGCACCGCTGCCCCGCCCCGGCCGGCCCGAGGTGCGTGACCGACTTGCCCATGAGCGCGAGGATCGGCCGCGACCGCTCGCACGCCTCTGCATCGCCCCCGACCATGATCACGAGCGCTGCGTTTCGCGCCCCGACGTCGCCGCCGGTCACGGGCGCGTCGAGCGATGCCAGCCCGCGGGCTGCCGCCGCGGTGGCGATCCGCTCCGCAAGTGCGGGGCTCGACGTCGTCATGTCGATGAGCACGGCATTCTTCCGCGCACGCCCGATGATTCCCTGCCCGGCGGCCACGGCCGGCGTGCCGCCGAAATACACCTCCTCGACGTCGGCGGGCAGGCCCACCATCGTGATCACGACGTCGGCCGCGGCCGCCACGCCGCCCGGCGTGTCGTGCCAGACGGCCCCCCGCTCGACGAGCGACTGTGCTTTATCCGGCGTGCGATTGAACACGTGGAGCGTGTGCCCGGCCGCGAGCAGATGCCCGGCCATGCTCCGCCCCATGATCCCGGTGCCGATGAACCCGATCGCGGTCATGATGCCTCGAAAAACACCTCGGGCTGCGTGCGGGCGAGATCGGCCACGGGCACGTCCACCTCGACCTCGTCGGTGTGGATGAACTTCGGGCGGTCCACGCACAGAAAACTCTGCTCGATGTCGGTCGGGTTTTCCCAGCGGTGCGGGTGGTTGCGCGGCCACTCGTGGGCCACGCCGGCCGCGACGGGCGCGCCCTGCAGCAACAATCCCCCGCCGAGCGCAAGCTCCATCTCGTCGAGGTGGCGATGGATGTGCGTCGGCAGCACGCTCCGCGGGCTGATCCGCTCCCGATACACGCCGCATTCCGGGCTCTCGAAGACCACGTCCACGAAGCCGAACGTCTTCACCTCCATGTTGGCAGGAAAATCGCTGCGCTTGCGGCGAATCGTGATCTCGGGCACCGCCTGGCCCGCGAGCGCCCGCGGCTTCGCGAGCCTCACCTCGACCTCCTCCACCTGCGGCCGCGGCACGTCGAGGCTCGGAGGCATGAGCAGCCAGGCGGCGATCGCCTCCGCCGCCGACTCGAGGAGCAGGAATCGGGCCGCCACGAGGATGAACCGCAGCTCGCCGAGCACGCGGCCGTAGTCGATCGTGTGCGCCATGTGGCCCTCGTGGGCCGCCCGCCGGATGTCGAAGTGCATCACGACGTCGAGTTCGACCGGCTGCGGCTCGGACCGCTCGTGGTCGAACAGCCCGATGATGCAGTCAAACCGCATGCCGCGGAGAGCGAGTTGGTCGTATTCCCTGCGAAACATCATGCGACGCTCAACCCTCCGCACACCCGGATCGTCTGGCCCGTCACATACGCCGCCTGCGCGAGATAGACGACCGCCCCGGCGACGTCGTCGGGGCTCCCTTCGCGGCCGAGCGGCAGCCGGGCCAGCATGTCGGCCCGCTGCGCGGGCGTCGTCTCCGCTGCGATCGCCACCGGGCCGGGGGCCACCGCGTTCACCCGAACCTTGGGCCCGAGTTCGAGCGCGAGGGCCCGCGTGAGCTGCTCGAGCGCCGCCTTCGATGCGAGGTAGTGCGCGAAGTGGTGCGACGACGAGTAGGCCCGGCTCACGGCCATGTCGGTGACGTTCACGACCGCCCCCTGCCCCGAGGCTTCGAGCCGCGGCAGCAGCGCCTGCGTGAGCAGGAAGGGCGCCCGCACGTTGACCGCGAGCATGCGGTCGAGCTGGACAGGCGTGATCGTGCGGAAGTCGGCATGCTCGTAGGCGGCGGCGTTGTTCACGAGGAGGTCGAGCCGGTCGATCCGGGCGGCCAGGCGAGCCGGTCCATCGGGCGTTGAGAGGTCGGCCTGCTCGATGCAGCCCTGCCGGCCCAGCGTGGCGAGCTGCCGCACGACGCCCTCGGCCTCGGCCACCGAGCGGTTTGCATGCACGACGACGTCGTACCCCGCCCGGCCGAGCGCGAGCACGATCGCGCGGCCGATGCGAATGCCGCCGCCGGTGACGAGAGCCGTGGGCATGGAGGGAACCTTCAGGTGGGAGAACCGGGAGCGCGGGCGAGCGCCGCCTCGATGAGTGTCCGCGTCGGCTCGTTGAGGTGCAAGGCGAGGCTCTCGCGTGGGTCGATCCAGAGATACGAGAGCGACTCATCGTTGAGCGTCACCTTCGTGCCCTTCGTGCGCGCCGTGTAGTTGAACAGCAGGAAGTGGCTCCACGGAACGTAAAACTCCTGCGAATCGATGCAGTCCTGCACGAGCACGAATTCGATGTCGGTGATCGCGAGGCCCGTCTCCTCGCGGATCTCGCGGCGGAGGGCGGCGACCGCATCTTCCCCCTTCTCGATCTTGCCACCGGGGATGCCGTAGGTGTGGCTCCACTTGTGGGTGAGGACGAGCAGGATTTTTCCGTCGCGGTTCGAGATCAGGGCGCCGACGGTGGCGACGGGATACTCACGCGGCCCGCGGTTCGGCGGCTCGGGCCGTGGCGCGAAGAACGGCACCCAGTCGGCCTGCTTTTGCCACACGAACCGCGGCTTCGCGGCCAGCAACCGCTCCACGCCGTGGTAGCCCGAGAGGACGCAGCCCGACGTCAGGCCGTGCCGCTGCGCCGCCTCGACGTCGTGCGCCGTGTCACCCACGAAGAGCACGTCGGCTCGCGCGCGGCGGCCGATCCGCTTCAGGTGCTCAGGGATCCCCCGCACCTTGTTCGGCACGGAGCCGTGGATCGTCATTACGAGATTCCGCACGCCGCACGCCTCGCAGGCGGCCTCCAGCAGATCCTGGCGGAGCGTGGAGAACAGGCTCACGGGTGTCTTCTGCCGCGCGAGCGACTCGAGCGTCTGCCGCACGCCGGGAAAGAGCCGTCCGCGTTCGACGAACCGTTCATAGATGGAAAAATAGTGCCGGTCGATCTCGGGGCCCGGCGCCACGACGCCGTGTCGCCGGTAGAAGCCGAGCGCCGGCAGCGTGAAATCGCGGTCGAAGTCGGCCCGCGTGATCCGGCGGCCGCCGAGGTCGAGGATGGTCCGCTGCGTCGCGAGAAACGCCGGCGTCTGGTCGTCGTAGAGCGTTCCCGACCAGTCGAAGATCACGTGGGCGAACGGTGGCGGCATGATGGTCTCAACGATGAAGGCGCTTCACGACCGCCTCATCGAGCCGCCGGAGCTCAGGCAGGGCTTCGCCGATGATCGCCGCATACAGGTTGGCAAGCTCGTCCGGCAGGTAGTCGTGTACGACCCGGTTGCGGAGATCCCGCAGCGAGATCCACGTGCCCAGGTCGCTGATCAACCCCACCTTCTCCATCCGCAGCAACTGGTCACGAAACGTCTCGGAGACGTTCGCCTCCCTCACCCGCTCCCATGTCCGAAAAAACTTCAGGCTTGACTCGAAGGCCCGCAGGAAGCGGTCGCTGAGCGCGTCGTACGGTTCACGTTCCTTCGGCGAATAGATCCGACCCGGCTCGTACGGTGCGTAGGTTGCGGCCGATGCGAACACGAGCTCGAGCGCAGCCCGCAGCTTTGCGGCCGAGTCGGCCAGCAGCGGCTCCGACGTCATGCAATCCTCACGCGTCGCAGTGATCGGAGGAACGCCTTCTCGGCAATACTCAAGCGAGCGGGATCGAGCACGACGACGTCGATTCGCTCCTCGCAGTGCATGAAGAAGCGACTGCTGACCCGGCGGGCGGTCTCGAGCCTGGGAGCATCGGAGAGGATCAGGATGTCGATATCGCCACCACGAGCAGTCGCGTCGGTGCGGGAACCGAAAAGCTCGATGGACGAGGCGGACACGCCATCGAGGGCCGCTGCGAGCGCTGAGACTTCGGCGTCATCCAGCCGCACGGCATGCGAGGCACGGAGAGTCCCGAGCGACTGAGCCACATGTGACGACGTCTGAAGCGATGGGCCAGAAGCGGTCGCCATGAGAGTCTCTCGGGATAATACCGTATGTCCGGGAGGAAGATGCCGTTACAGTGTACGGCATGACAAAGCCCGCGGTCGCCCCGATTGCCTGCCGCGATGTCTGCGTGCGGTTTCCCGGCGGCCGCGACGTGCTCTGCGGCATCGACCTCGATGTTCCCGCCGGACGCGTCGTGTCGCTGGTCGGACCCAGCGGATGCGGCAAGACCACGCTCCTGCGGTGCATCGCGGGGCTGCAGCAGCCGACGGCGGGGACGATTCATCCGCGGCCCGAGGCGGTGGCCCCCGGCACGCTGGCCTACGTCTTCCAGGAGCCGGCCCTGCTCCCCTGGCTCGATGCCGTCCACAACGTGATGCTCCCACTCGACCTCGTCGGCCGCGGCACGCCGGCGGAGCGGCACGCTGCAGCCGAGCACTGGCTCGGCGAGGTGGGCTTCCGTGCCGACGATCGCACGAAACATCCGGGCCAGCTCTCCGGCGGCATGAAGATGCGGGTGTCGCTCGCCAGGGCGCTCGTCACCGAGCCGGCGATCCTCCTGCTCGATGAGCCGTTCGCCGCGCTCGACGACCTGCTCCGCACGCGGCTCACGGAACTCCTGCTCGACCTTCACTCGCGGCACCCGCGGACGATGGTCCTCGTCACGCACAACATCGGCGAGGCGGTCCTCGTCGGCGACGAGGTGTGCGCGATCGATCGTGGCCGGGTCGGCGGCCGCGTCACGATCGATCTCCCCCGCCCCCGGCTCGCCCGGGCCCGCGGCGGCGCGGCCTTCAGCCACCTCTACGAGGCCGTCTCCGACCTCCTCGCAGAGGCCGCCCGATGAGCCGCCCACGCCCTTCCCTCGCGCAGCTCGCGCTCGAGGCCGTGCCCGCCGCGGCGGTGGCCGTCGGCGTCGTGGCGTTCTGGCACTTCGCCGTCGGCCGCTGGCAGATCCCGGCCTATCTTCTGCCGTCGCCCGCGCAGGTCGCGACGGCCCTCTGGGAAAAACGGTCCGCCCTCGGGCATGCGTTCTGGGTGACGGCCCGGGCGGCGGTCGCGGGCCTTGCGGCGGCGGCGGTCGTCGGCACCGCCCTTGCGATCCTCTTCAGCCAGTCGCGGCTCATCCGCACCGCGCTCTATCCCTACGTGCTGTTCCTGCAGACCGTGCCGATCGTGGCGATCGCCCCGCTGCTCATCACGTGGAGCGGCTACGGGCAGCGGACGGTGATCCTCGTCTCCGCGATCATCGCGCTGTTTCCGATTCTCTCGAACGTGACGGCGGGGCTGCTCGCGCTCGACCCGAACCACCGCGATCTGTTCCGGCTCTACCGCGCCGGCCGCTGGCCGACGCTCCTGCGACTGCGGCTGCCGACCGCGATGGGCCACCTCGCCTTGGGCCTCAGGATCAGCTGTGGGCTGGCCGTGATCGGGGCGATCGTGGGCGAGTTCTTCGTCGGCCGGGGGAGCGATTTTCCGGGGCTCGGCGCCGTCATGGACCGCTGGCTCGCGATGGGGAAGACCGACGCCCTCATCGCCGCCGTGCTGCTCTCGTCGCTGCTGGGCCTCGCGATGTTCGCGGCGGTGAACCTGCTGACGGACCGCCTCCTCGGCAAGTATGTTCAAGGCACCGGTGACTGACCGCCCGCTCCCGGAGACCGAATGATGCGACGATCCATCTGGAGTTTTGCAGCCTGCCTCGTGCTGGCTGGCTGCGGCATGCCGGCAAAACCTGCGGCGGACGTGGGCCGCGGCACGCCCGTCGTGCTCCAGCTCAACTGGTTTCCCGAGGCCGAGCACGGCGGCTTCTACACCGCACTCGTGGACGACCTCGATGCGGCCGAGGGGCTCGCTGTGGAGATCCGCCCCGGCGGCCGTGCCGCCCCGATCGCGAGCGAACTCGCCGCCGGCCGCGTGCAGTTCGCGGTGGCGAACGCCGAAGACGTCGTCATGTTTCGCAGCCAGGGAGCCGACATCGTGACGGTGATGACCGCCTGCCAGCACCACCCGCGCTGCCTGCTCATGCGGGCCGACAGCGGCGTGAAGTCGTTCGAGGATCTCGGCCCGCGCGGCATGACGCTGCAGGTGCAGCAGGGCCACGCCTTTCTCGAATACATGCGGTCGAAGGGGCTGCTCGCCGGCGTCAAGGAGGTGCCCTACACCGGCGGCGTCGCGCTCACGGTGCACGATCCGAAGATGGCCCAGCAGGGCTACGTCTATTCCGAGCCTCTCCTCGCGCGGCAGGAGGGGGCCGAGATCACCACGCTCATGCTCTCCGACATCGGCTTCGATCCCTATTCGAGCGTCCTCGTGACGACGGGGAAGCTCGTGCGGGAGCGGCCCGACCTTGTGCGGCGGATGGTGAAGGTGGCGATCGAGGGCTGGCAGCGCTACCTTGCCGATCCCGCGGCCACGAACAAGCGGCTCCTGGAGGTGAACCCCGAGGGGATCACGCCCGAGATGCTCGATCACGGCGTGGCGACGCTGCGGGATCTCTGCCTCCCCGACGGCTTGCCGCCGGAGCGGCTCGGCACGATGACGGCTGCACGGTGGGACGAACTGCTGGCCCAGATGACGGCGCTCGACCCGACCCTCGCCGGCAAGGTGAAGGCTACCGACTGCTACACGCTCGAGTTTCTGCCACCGTAGGACAGGCTTCAGCCTGTCATGGCCCGGCGTAGGACAGGCTTCAGCCTGTCATGGCCCGGCGTAGGACAGGCTTCAGCCTGTCATTCCGTGCGACAGGCTGAAGCCTGTCCTACAGCACTTGCCTGCCCCCGTAGGATCAACGTGGACATTCCATCCGGCAGGCACGCCACCCGCGTGCCATGCCATCTCCCCCGCTCAACAAACTCGCCTTCGTCGGCAGTTACGTGCCGCGCCGCTGCGGTATCGCCACGTTCACCCACGACGTGCGGTCGGCCATCGCTGCCCATCTGCCCAACGCCCAGTGCCTCGTCGTGCCCGTGACGGACGGCGCCGCCCGCCACGCCTACCCGGCTGAAGCGGGTTTCGAGGTTCGCGCCGACGACGCCGCCTCCTTCGAGCGGGCGGCCTCGTTCCTCAACCTCTGGAACGCCGACGTCGTCTCGCTCCAGCACGAGTACGGCATCTTCGGTGGCGAGGCGGGGAGCCATGTGCTCGCGCTCCTGCGCGGCCTCCGCGTCCCGGTCCATGCGACGCTCCACACCGTGCTCGCGCGGCCCTCGGCCGCCGAACGCAGCGTGATGGATGAGCTGCTCCACCTCTCCGCCCGTCTTACCGTGATGACCGAACGCGGCCGCGCACTGCTCGAGGACGTCTACGGCGTCGCCGGCGAGCGCATCGACGTGATCCCGCACGGTATCCCCGACGCGCAGCCCGGGAGCGCCGCCGAGGCGAAGCACGCGCTCGGGCTCGACGGCCGCCACGTACTGCTTACATTCGGCCTGCTCTCTCCCGGCAAGGGCATCGAGCACGTGATCGAGGCCCTGCCGGAGATCGTCTCGCGTCACGGCGACGTGGTCTATGTCGTGCTCGGCGCGACGCACCCGCAGCTCGTGGCCCGCGAGGGGGAACGCTACCGGGAAGCGCTCGTGCGGCGGGCTGCGGAACTGGGCGTGAGCGGGCATGTGGCCTTCCACGACCGCTACGTGGACCTGCCCGATCTGCTGGCGTTCATCGCGGCGGCCGACCTCTATCTCACGCCCTACCTCGGCGAAGACCAGATCACCTCCGGCACGCTGGCCTACGCCTTCGGCTGCGGCGTGCCGGTCGTGTCCACGCCCTACTGGCACGCCCGCGAACTGCTCGCGGAAGGCCGCGGCGTGCTCGTGCCGTTTCGCGACCCGGCGGCGATCGCGACGGCCGTGTGCGGGCTGCTCGGCGACGGCGAACGGCGGGCAGCTCTCCGAGTGGAGGCGTGGCGGCTCGGCCGCGGCATGGTGTGGAGCCGCGTCGCCGAGCGCTATGCGACGGCCTTCGGCGCCGCCCGCACCCATGCAGCCGTGAAGCCGCGCCGCCCGGGCGCTGGGCCCGAACGGCGGCCCCGCCCCGAATTGCCCCCCATGCGGCTCGACCACCTGCTGCGGCTCACCGACTCGACCGGCCTCCTCCAGCACGCGACGTTCGACGTTCCCAGCGCCGCCGACGGCTACTGCACCGACGACAACGCCCGCGGCCTCGCGCTCATGGTGCAGTGCGACGCGCTCGGCCTGGGCTCAGAGGCGGCGGCGCGGCTCACGTCGCGCTACGCCACGTTCCTCGGCCACGCCTTCGTGCCCGCTACCGGGCGATTTCGCAACTTTCTCTCGTTCGACCGCCGCTGGCTCGACGACCAGGGCACCGACGACTGCCTCGGCCGCGCCGTCCTCGCCCTCGGCACCTGCATCGGCCGCTCGCGCCGTCGGGGCCTGGCGGCGTGGGCGCTGGGGCTCTTCCGGCCGGCACTCGACGCCATCACCGCCTGCCCGAGCCCGCGGGCCTGGGCGTTCGGGATCCTCGGCGTCCAGGAATACCTGCGCCGGCTCGACGGCGACCGGCATGCCGATGGTGTCCGTCGCGACCTCATGACGCAGCTCCTCGACCAGTATCGCCGCAACGCATCCGCCGACTGGCAGTGGCCCGAAGACGTCGTCGCCTACGACAACGCACGGCTCTGCCAGGCCCTCATCGCCGCCGGCCGCTGGACCCAAGCCCCCGCCGCGCTCGAGGCCGGGCTCGCGATGCTCACGTGGCTCACCGGCATCCAGCGCAGCACGAATGGACGGTTCTCGCCCGTCGGGAGCCGCGGGTTCCTCGTGCGCGGCGGCGCGGCCGCGGAGTTCGACCAGCAGCCGCTCGAGGCCCAGGCCACGGTCGCCGCCTGCCTCGAGGCGTTCCACGCGACGGCCGACAGCGACTGGATCGATCGTGCCTGGGATGCCTTCGAGTGGTTTCTCGGCCACAACGCCGTCGGCCTCGTCGTCTGCGATCCCGCGACGGGGGGCTGCCGCGACGGACTCCTCGAGGATCGCACCAACGACAACCAGGGAGCCGAATCGACGCTCGCCTGGCTCGCCGCGCTCGCCGACATGCAGTCCCTCGCCCCCTCGCCCCCCGAGCACCATGCACCTCACCCGCACCGGGGTCCTCCTGCGGCCCAACAACGCCCGCGTCCTCTACCGGCCCTTCGAGCCTCCGCACCCCGCGCGGGCGATGAAGATCATCGGGCGGATCGCGCAGCTTCCCGATGACGAGGTCGAGCGGCTCCTCGGCCAGGTGCTCGCCGAGTTCCACGGCCGCCACCAGCGGCTGCTCACCTTCTTCGCCGAACGCTACGAGGCGGTGCGTCACCAGGTCCTCACCGACCGCCCGCTCGGCGAGGCTCGCCGGCTCCTCGTCGGCTCCTACTTCACGCAGGAGTACGCGCTCGAAAGCGCCGCCCTCTTCAACCCCTCGATCGTCTGGCATCCCGACCAGGGCGGCCTGCCGACGGGGACGCGGCGGTTCATCCTCTCGCTGCGGGCCACCGGCGAGGGGCATGTGTCGAGCGTCGGGTTCCGCACGGGCACGATCGACGCCGCGGGAGCCGTGACGCTCGCCGCCCCCACGGGCTTCGTCACCGCGCCCCGGGTCGTGGCCGACAGCGGCTACGAAAAGCCCTTGTTCCTCAGGAAGCTCGCCGAGCTCGGCGTCGCGGACGGCATCCTGGACCGGGTCTTCATCGACCTCGACGAAAACTTCACGCTCGCAGCCCTCGAGGCGGCGCTCGTGCGCACGTCGCGGCAGGAGCGGCGGCGCAAGGAGTGGGAACCGTTCGCGGCCGCGATCCTCGCCCTGGCGCGGGCCAACTACGAGATCGAGTGCGAGGGCGGTTCCGACCTCTCCGAGCGCGTGATCTTTCCTTATTCCCCCGCCGAGACCAACGGCATCGAGGACGCCCGCTTCGTACGATTCGAGGAGCCCGACGGCACCGTCCACTACTACGCCACCTGCACCGCGTTCGACGGCAGCGTGATGCTCCCGCAGTTCCTCGCCACCGACGATTTTCTACGGTTCAAGATGAGCACGCTCAACGGGCCCGAGATCGCCAACAAGGGGCTCGCGCTGTTTCCGCGGAGGATCAACGGGGCCTACGTCATGCTCTCCCGCCAGGATGGCGAGAACATCCACGTCATGGAGTCGGACATGCTCCACTTCTGGCATGCGAAGCGGCTCGTGCTCAGGCCGACGCAGCCCTGGGAGTTCGTGCAGGTGGGCAACTGCGGCTCGCCGCTGGAAACGCCGGAGGGCTGGCTCGTGCTCACGCATGGCGTGGGGCCGATGCGGAAATATTCGATCGGCGCGGCGCTCCTCGACCTCGATGACCCCGCACGGGTCCTCGGCCGGCTGCGGGAGCCGCTCCTGTGCCCCGACGAGAACGAGCGGGCAGGCTACGTCCCGAACGTGGTCTATTCGTGTGGAGCGGTGATCCACGAGGGGCTGCTCGTGATCCCGTATTCGATGAGCGACTTCGCGACGACGTTCGCGACGGTGCCCGTCGCCGACGTCCTCGCCGCGATGGAGGCGCCCGCATGAACGAACGACAGGCCTTGCTCGCGCTGCGGGCTTTCGCCCCCCCTCCCCACGAAAGCCCGAACCGCCAGCGAGGGAAGCCCCGGCGAGGGAATCGCCGCTACCCCGGGCTGAACGTGTCCACGTAGACGAGGTCGGCCACCGAGCCCTCGTCGGTCCAGAACCGGGCCCGGATCGCGTACAGCCTGTTCCGCTCGACCACGCAGGCGAAGGGCTCGCGGTAGCGGACGCCGGGATTGAGCTGGTAGCGTTCGTTCCGGTAGTCCTCGTTGGCCGCAAGCAGGTTGCGCTTGAGGAGGATCGGCTTGGGCGCGCCGTCGCCGCTCGTCCAGTCGAACCACGGCACGTTCGGATCGGGGCCCACGCCGGCGGCGGTGCCCGACGCCGCGGCGGGCGCGGCCTGCTCCCGCCGCAGCGGCTCGATCTCGACGATCGAGATCTCGAGCCCCACGTCGCGGTCGCCGGGATCCCGGCCGAACTTCGGGCGGATCGCGACCTTGCCGATGTTCTCCATGAACACGTCCACATTCAGGAGCACACGCTCGTCCGCGAGCCGGCTCACCGTGGGCGTCATGCGCACGAGCATCGTCGGATCGTGCGTGCGCTCGACCGTGAAGTTGGCGTAGGTCCACCACGCGGCGACGAAGAGCGCGAGGCCGCCGAGTACCTTGCTCGCGAGATCCACCCACAACACAGCCGTCTCGAGCGGCGGACGGGCCGCGCCGGCCATCGGTTCCTCCTTGAACATGCCGCCGTTTGAGTCGTCCGAGGGTAGGTCGTCAGCGGGCTGTACGCCGCGGCTTCGTCTTCTTGGCCCGAGCCTTCGTGGCGGCGGGCTTCTTTGCCGCCTTTGTGGCTGGCTTTTTATTCACGGCGGCCTTCTTCGCAGCGGGCTTCCCGGCCGGCTTCTTTTTCAAGGCCGTCTTCCTCGCGGCGGCGGCCTTCGACTTCGCCGCCCGACCGAGGCGGGCCTTCACCGCCGCGACGACCTCGTCGAGAAACTCGTGGGCTTCCGCCGTGAGTTCCCGGGCCGACACGGGCTCGACCTCGTCGATGATGAACAGCGCGAGTTCGCCGCGCCGCTGGGCATCGCAGAGCGTCTTGTATTCCTCGAGCGTGAGGTCGTCGTGGTCCTCGTCCTCGCTCGTGAGAAACTCGAATCCGACGCGGGCCTGCGGATCCCACCCGTCGATGTGGAACTCGACGCCATACTCGCGGAAGAGCTGGTTGCGCTTGATCGTGTAGCCGCGGGCCCGAAAGAGCTTCGCCAGCAGATCACAGCCATCGAATTCGGAAAGCGTCTCGGACATGGTGCAAACCCGGGGGTGTGGGGGATCGGGCCACGGTGGCCGCGGGAAGGATACCGGATCGCGGCGCATTGCGACCAGCGGACGCCGACCGCGCTGGCCTCCCCCTGGCTGAGGTATACTTCCACGCCGACGCCGCCGACCCGACTCCCCCGGAGACGCTTTCATGGGAACGACCTCCCTGCGCCACGTGGCCATCCGGCTGGTGTGCGCGGTCACGATCCTGTACACGGCCCTCGGGCCGGCCCGCGCCGCCGATCCACCCGCGGCCGGCCGCACCACGCCGCGCACCGGCACGACCACGCCGTTCGGCTCGGGGTCGCTCACGCACCGCACCGACGGCTCGTCGAGCCAGACGCGGCCGTTCGGCTCGGGATCGATCACCACGGAACGGACACGCGAGGGCCGCACGATCACGGGCCATACGCAGAAGTTCGGCTCGGGCACGATCACGCGGTGGTCCGACGGCACGGTCACGGAAACGCGGCCCTTCGGCTCCGGCTCGCTCACCACGGAGCGGTCACGCGACGGCCGCACCGTCACCGGCCAGACGCAGCCGTTCGGATCGGGATCGATCACCCGCCGGTCGGACGGCTCGTCGAGCGAGACGTCGAGGTTCGGCAGCGGCACGCTCCAGCGCGACACCCCCGCCCACAAGTAGGACAGGCTTCAGCCTGTCATGAGCCCACAAGTAGGACAGGCTTCAGCCTGTCATGAGCCCGCAAGTAGGACAGGCTTCAGCCTGTCATGAGCCCGCAAGTAGGACAGGCTTCAGCCTGTCATGAGCCCGACAGACTGAAGTCTGTCCTACGATTCGACAGACTGAAGTCTGTCCTACGCCCCCTCCCACTCCCCGCACCAATCGCCACGATCGGTGTGGGGCCAGACTCCGACGTGCACGAGTTTGTCGTCGGCCACGTCGGGCAGCGTCGGCGGCATCCGCCGGCACTGCCCCCAGCCGGTTCGCTGGTCACCGCCGGCGGCCCGCTTCCAAAATCGGCAGGTGCCACAGGCCTGTTCGCGGCTCTCGAGGATCGTCGAGTCACTGTCCATGACAGCCAGTGTACCGCGTCACGTAGCCCGCAGGGGCCGGACGTCAGTCGCCGTCGAGGTGGAGCTTGTGCATCACGCGGTGCACGAACGGGGCGAGCACGAGCGAGGCGGCCCCGATGAAAAGCAACCCGGAAAACAGGGCATAGAACGATGCGAACAATTTGCCTGCCTGGCTCGAGATCGGATCGACCGGCCCCATGCCGCCGAGGATCATCGACGCGTTGACGAGCGCGTCGATCCAGGGGAGCCCGCCGAGATAGTGGTAGCCCGCGACGCCGAGCCCGAGCGCGCCGCCCACGAGCAGCGACGCCCCGCCGGCGTAGAGGGCGACGCGGGCGAGGAAGGTGTGTCGCGGCAAGAGCGGATCGGTGCGATGCTCGAACATGGGGGCAGATCGTAGCAGACGGCGGCCTAGCGACCGTCGGCGGGCGGTGCAGGCTCGGGAGACGCGGGGCCTTTCACCGGCGCAGGGTTGAGGTCGATCCACACCTCGTCGCCGACGGCGACCCGCTCAAACGGCTCCGGGTCGAACTCCACCTCGAGGCTTCCACTGACGCGGCTCCACACGACGCGGGTGATGCGGCCGACGACCCGGGCGCCCTGCTTCCCGCCGCGGTAGACCGCATCCCCGAGGGCGACGTTCGGCCGCACCGTCAGGCCGCCGTCCCGGCCCTCGTGCGCCGGAGTGTCGCCGAGATATTCGGCGTCGTGGCTCTCGACCACCTCGAACATGAACGGCGTGCCGTGGGGCGCGCGGGGCAGTTCGGCATGCACGTCGGTCGCCTGGGCCGACGCGGGGCCCACCGCCAACGCGGCAGCCACGATGAGGCTCCCCCAGGGGAAACGGTTTTTGCGGGCGAGCGTCGTCATAAGGAGTCTCCGAAAGGCGTGGGCATCATGACCGCAGAAGCCTACCGTTCGGCTCAGAGCCCCTCAAATCCGTCACAGTGCCAAGCCGGCGTACGCGGCGAGCGCGGCGGCCGCCACGATCGCGACGTCGGCCGCGAACACGCGGGCGCCGCCGGCCGGCCGCGGAGCCCGCGTGCGCACGAGCACCACGCCGGCCAGGATCGCCGCCGCCACCGCGAACTCCACGGCCAGCACCCGTGGCGTCGCCTGCTGCCAGAACCGCACGGCGAAAAATACGGCCGCCACGCCTGCTCCTGCCGTGAGCGACGCCGGCGCGCCTCGCTCACCCCAGCGGCACATCGCCACGGCCGCAAGCTGCATCGCATACGGAAAGAAGAGTTCGCGATTGCCGGTCGCATGGGAGGCCGCCAGCCAGCCGAGGCTCGGCACGGCGAGGGCGAGCGCCTGAAGCCCCGGCCCCGCGAACGACAGTGCGATGAACGCGACCATCGCCACGACCGTCCACGGCGGTCCGCCAACGGCCTGCGTTGCCGCCAGAAACGCAACCTCGCCGATGATGAAGATCGCCCGAGAAAGATTCATGCTGAAAGGCGGCGGCCATTCCGCCGTTGCCGAGAGTGCATGCGGCCCACGATACTTTCTCGCCACACGCGGAGGGAATCGCATGCCCGACATCCAAGCACTCGTCGCCTCGCTCTCGAGCCAGGATACTGCGGCGCGGGTGGAGGCCGCCGAGGCCTTGTGCCGTGCCGGTGCCGATGCGGCGCCGGCAGCCGTGGCGCTCGTGCGTGCCTGCGGCGATGACGACGACCAGGTGCGCGAGTGGGCCGTCGCGGCGCTCGAGGAACTCGGACCGCCCCCGGCGGCGGCCATCGCCGACCTCATTCCGCTCGCAGGCGACGGCCACCCCCTCGTCGCCTACTGGGCAACCACTCTGCTCGGGCGATCTGGGGTGGCTGCGGCGGCCGCAACGGCCACGCTCGCCGCAAGCCTCGACGCGGGCCGCGATCCGGCCGTGGCGGAACGGTCGGCGTGGGCGCTGGGGAAGATCGGGCCCGGCGCGGTGGCTGCCAAACCCGCTCTCGAGCGGGCCGCGGCCGCATCCGCCCCGCGTCTCGCCCGGCTTGCCAAGGAAGCGCTGGCCGCGATCGGCGGGTGAATCTGGTCCGCGGCCGGCCCCGCAGAGGCATGATGGGCCGGCGGGGTGGCCGATACCAGAGACGTGGCCGCTCCTGTCTCAACCCGCTGCGCCCGCTCCCTATCGGTCAGGCTCGCCGCCCTGTGCCTGATCGCTGCCGCACCCCGGGTCGCGGTCGCCCAGGCCGGCCCGCCTGCCGGCCCTGCCGCGAAGCCGGCCGGGGCGATCCTCATCGCGAGCTTCAACATCCAGGTCTTCGGCGAATCGAAAATGGCGAAGCAGCAGGTCGTCGAGGTGCTCACCCGCGTGGTGCGGCAGTTCGACATTGTCGCGATCCAGGAAGTCAGGGCGAAAAGCGACGAGATCATCCCGGCGTTCGTGCGGGCGGTGAATGCCGACGGCAGCCGCTACCACTACGTGATCGGCCCCCGGCAGGGCCGCACCGTCAGCAAGGAGCAATATGCGTTCGTCTACGACACGACCCGGATCGAGGTCGATCCGTCGAGTGTCGGCGTCGTGCCCGATCCGCAGAACAAGCTCCACCGGCCGCCGATGCGCGCCCGGTTTCGCACCCGGATCACGCCGGCCGAGATGGCGTTCACGTTCTGGCTCGTGGACATCCACACCGACCCCGACGAGGTGCCGCAGGAGCTCGAAGCGCTCACGGGCGTCTTCCAGGCGATGCAGACGGCCCGGCCCGACGAAGACGACGTGATCCTGCTCGGCGATCTCAACGCCGGGCCGCCTGAGTTCAAGTCGTTTCAGCGGATCCCGGGCGTCGCGTGGGCGGTGGCGGGCACGACCACGAACACCCGCCGCTCGAAGACCTACGACAACCTCGTGTTCACGCGGCCGGCGACGAGCGAGTATCTCGGCGGCTGGGGCGTGCTTGACCTGCAGGCGACGTTCGGCCTCCCGCTCGAGCACGCGCTCGAGGTGTCGGACCACAACCCCGTGTGGGGCGCGTTCTACCCCGCCGAAGTCCGGGGGGCGGGCCTGCCTCCGATGGCGGGCGCCGCGCCCCCGGTGCTACGGTAGGGTTCGGCGAATCGAGACGCCTAGCGGAGGCCGGCGGCCATCCCGCTGAACGCCTTCAGCATCCCCACGACCACGGCCGCGCGCGGCGACAGGATCGTGAGCATGGTGAGCCGGCGGGCCTGCGGCGTCGCCGA
>JBBAVM010000034.1:0-29943 GCA_040397685.1 Pirellulales bacterium | reverse complement strand
CGGACATGCAGAGAGCGGAGGGCTGGAGGCCCGCAGCGAACGTCCGGAGAGAGGGGCTGGGCAGTCGCGAGCCGGGGCGCAACCAATTTGGGCAGCGACAGGCTGAAGCCTGTCCTACGTGCGACTCAGAGCTGCGTCGGGTTCGGGGCGTCGCCGTAGACGGCCCTGGGGTCGAACGCCTTTTCGTGCTCGGTGAACTCGAGCGCCGTGCCCTTCGCGCGGTCCGGGCCCACCGGCACCTTGCGGTAGAAGCAGCTGCGATAGCCGACGTGGCAGCTCGCGCCGCCGGCGATCTCGACACGCAGCCAGACGCAGTCCTGGTCGTCGTCGATCCGCATCTCGACCACTTTCTGCACGAGGCCGCTCGTGGCCCCCTTGTGCCAGAGCTGCTGGCGGCTGCGGCTCCAGTAGTGGGCCTCGCCCGTCTCGATCGTCTTCGTGAGCGCCTCGCGGTTCATCACCGCCACCATGAGCACCTCGCCCGAGGCGAAGTCGGTGGTCACGCAGGGAATGAGGCCGGCCGCGTCGAACTTGGGGGCGAGGTCGTGCCCCTCCTCCACCTGCTCGATGGTGACCCGCTTGCCAAACAACTCGCTTGAAGACGCTTCGACGGCCACGCCTGACTCTCCCGGGAACGCGCATCCGCACCATGCGGACATCCCAGAGTGTACCGTCGCCCGGGACGTTGACCGACCGAGCATCGCGGCCGTACGCTGCGCGGTGTGGTTCCGTTGGCATGAGGGTGTTGCGATGCGTGTTTTTCCTCGGATTGATCCGGGCCTGGCGGCGCTGTGGCTTTCGCTCTGTGCCGTGTCCATCCCGGCTCCGGCCGCCGATTGGCCGACGTTTCGCGGAGCCGATCGCACGGCCGTCGCGCCCGACACCGACCTCCTCGAGTCGTGGCCGGACGACGGGCCGCCGCTCGTCTGGCAGACCGCCGGCGCCGGCCGCGGCTATGCCAGCCTGGCGATCGCCGGCGACCGGATCTACACGCTCGGTGACGGGCTCTCCACCGCCGATGACAAGGACGAATACCTCACCTGCTTCGAGCGCTCGACCGGCAAGCAGCTCTGGAAGACGAAGACCGGGAGCCCCTGGACCGACGGCCAGGAGTCGTGGCAGAGTTCGCGAAGCACGCCCACCGTGGATGGCGACACCGTCTACGTGATCACCCCGTTCGGCCAGCTCGTCGCCTGTGCGACCAGCGACGGCCGGGAGCGGTATCGCGTCGATCTCAAGGCGCAGTTCGGTGGCACGAAGGGCGACTCGTGGGGCTACAGTGAGAGCGTCACGGTCGACGGTGACCGGCTGGTGTGCACGCCCGGCGGTGAGCAGGCCACGATGGTCGCGCTCGACAAGCAGACGGGCCGGCTGCTCTGGAGCTGCCCGATGAAGGGCGACCGGGGCGCGGGCCACGCGTCGATCGTGACGGCCGAGGTCGGCGGCCGGAAGGTCTACATCCAGACGACCGCCGCCGGCGCCTTCGCCGTCGATGCCGCAACGGGCAGGTTCCACTGGGCCTATCCGATCGACAAGACGACGGCCGTGATCCCGACGCCGATCGTCAAGGACGATCTCGTCTTCATCGCGGCCGGCTACAAGCGGGGCGGCGCCCTCGTGCGACAATCGGTCGGGCCGGGCGGCGCCGTGAAGATGGAGGAGGTCTACGGCCTCAAGCCGGAACTCGCCAACAAGCACGGCGGGATCGTCCTCGTGGGCGACCATCTCTACGGTTGCGCCGACGACCAGCCGATCCTCGTCTGTGCCGAGCTCGAGACGGGGAAGGTGGCGTGGAAGCAGCGGGGGAGCGGCAGGAACTCCGCGACGGTCGCCGCAGCCGACGGCCACATCTACGTGCGCTACGCCGACGGCACCATGGCCCTCGTGAAGGCCGATCCAACCGCCTACACGGAGGTCTCGAGCTTCAAGGTCCCCGGCAGCGGCGACCGGCCGAGCTGGGCCCACGTGGTGATCCTCGACGGCCGGCTCTACCTCCGCGAGGGCGACGCCATCCTCTGCTACGACCTCCGCGCGGGTCGCTAGCCGTCAGTCCTCGCAGTCCATCATGCTCTTGTAGAGCAGGCCGCCGAGGATGCCGCCGATCACCGGCGCCACCCAGAAGAGCCAGAGCTGCTCGACCGCCCACCCGCCGGCGAAGAAGGCCGTGGCGGTGCTGCGGGCGGGATTCACCGACGTGTTCGTGACCGGAATGCTCACGAGGTGGATGAGCGTGAGGCACAGGCCGATCGCGAGCGGCGCGATGATCGGGCTCGACCGCCGGTCGGTGGCGCCGTGGATCACGAACAGGAACATCGCGGTCATCACGATCTCGACGATGAAGCAGCTCGCGAGCGAATAGCCGCCCGGCGAGTGTTCGCCGTAGCCGTTGGAGGCGAAGCCCGCGGCGATCTCGAACGACGGAATGCCCCGGGCGACGAGGTAGAGCACGCCGGCCCCGGCGAGGCCGCCGAGCATCTGGGCCACGACATAGCCCAGCGCATCCTTGAGCGGAAACCGGCCTCCCGCCACGAGGCCAGCCGTCACGGCCGGGTTCAGGTGGCAGCCCGAGACGTGGCCCACCGCCGCGGCCATCGTCAGCACCGTGAGACCGAAGGCGAGGGCGACGCCGACGAAGCCGATGCCGAGATCGGGATAGGCCGCCGCCAACACGGCACTGCCGCAGCCCCCGAGCACGAGCCAGAACGTCCCGATCGCTTCCGCCAACAGCTTGCCCATGATCACGGTCTCCAGAAAAGGGTCGGTCCAGGGCGCAGACGCTATCGCATGGCCGCGCGCGAGGTCAACGCCGGCCGGGGCCGCAATCCTGTTCGGCACGAGATTTGCGCACGGGCAGCTCAGCAGCCTGAGCGATCCGGGTCGAGTCGCGCGCCGGTCGGCAGGGCGATTGAGAGCCTGCGTGACTTGCAGCGGGCCTGCACCCTCGGTTCGACGGAAGCCGAGTACGAAAGCCCGAAGCGCAAGCGAGGGTGAAACGCGTTCCCTCGCTCGCGCTTCGGGCTTCCGTTCAGAGGGAGGCGAGGGGTTGCCCCTGCCGTTGAGCCGGCTTGACCCGGGCACCGATTCGCCGCAGGCGAATTGGTCGGCGAAGCCATGGATGGCGCAGCGCCCGTCGGTCGGAGTGAACGCAGCCCGGAGGGCGCAGTGAACGTCCGGCGAGACGGTATGGGGCAACCCTGAACCGGGGTGGGCGAGTTTGAGGCACGACAGGCTGAAGCCTGTCCCACGACAGGCACGACAGGCACGACAGGCTGAAGCCTGTCCTACGACACGGGGCCGCAACTGCCGTACCGAACAGGATTGCCGGGACCGTCACAGCCCGGCAAGCGCGAGCAGGCGGGGGGCGAACACGATCAGGCCGACCACGACCGCCCCGCCGGCCGTCACGAGCACCGCGGCGCTCGCCATGTCGAGCGCATCCCGGATCCGCGGGTGGCGGCGCGGCCCGAGCGCGCGGGCGAGCGACTCGAGGGCCGAGTTGAGGATCTCGGCGGCCATGACCGCGGCGATCGCGCCCGCCAGCAGGCACCACTCGACGGCCGACACGCGGAGCACGGCCGCCGCGACCACGACAGCCACCGCCACGGCACCATGCACGAGGAAACTCGACTGACTGCGGAGGGCACGCGAGAGCCCGCGAAACGCGTCGGAGAATTTGTGTGCCCACGTCCGCTGCCGAAAGCGCACGACTTCAACTCCGCATGTGCTTCGCGTTGAAACGCCACACCGTTCGAGCACGCCGGGGCGGGGAGGCGAGGGGTCGGCGAACGCTCGAGGAGCCTTGGGCTGCCGCAGCCCACGCGACGAGACTTTTGCCGCTCCCGCCGGTGACCCACCTCGAATCCTAGCCGACCTTCACGTACGGGTCGCCCTTCTTCCAGTTGCACGGGCACAACTCGTCGCTCTGGAGCGCATCCAGCACCCGGAGCACCTCGGCCACGTTCCGGCCGACCCGGCCCTGGTTGACGTCCACCCATTGGATCACGCCGTGCGGATCGACGATGAACGTGGCCCGCAGGCAGTAGCCCTCGGTCTTCTCCAAGATCCCGAGTTCGGGTGCAAGTTTCTGCGCGGCGATGAGCGGGTAGCCGAGATCCTTGAGATCCGCATGGGAGCGTCGCCACATCATGTGCGACCACTCGTTGTCGGTGCTGCCGCCCACGACGCTCGTGTCGCGGTCCGCAAAGGCCTTGAGCTGCTTGTTGAATTCCGCGAGCTCGGTCGGGCAGACGAACGTGAAGTCCTTCGGATAGAAGAAGTAGACCACCCAGCGGCCCGCGAAGTCTTTGTTCGAGAGCAGTTTGAGGTCGTCCTTGCCGGTGCCGACGCAGGCCTGCACGCTGAACGGGGGAAACGAATCGCCGACGGTGAGCATCGCGTGTTCCTTCGAGACATCCGGCACGATACCGCCGGGAGACGAGAGTCTACGGTCGCTCGAAGGGACGTTCAACTTGAGCGGTTTGGCTCACCGCGACGCGTTCCTTGTGCTACGCTCCCGGTCATGAGCGACGCTGCTTCCGCCGCGGACAAGGACGTGCCGCCCCATCGGCACCACGAGCCGCTGGCACTACGCACCGTGTTCGTCGCGCCCCAGCGGGCGGAACGGCCGATCCTCAACCGCAGCGGCGTCGCGGCCGACTGCCCGTTCTGCGCCGGCCACGAATCGCGCACGCCGCCGGCCGTCCTGCAATCCCCCGCCGACCCCGGGGTTCCCTGGCGGGTGCGGCTCGTGCCGAACCAGTATCCCGTGGTGGTCGAGTCGGCGCCGGCGACGGCGCCCGACGGCGCGGGGCTGCGGCAGCCGGCCCACGGTGTCCACGAGGTACTCATCGAATCGCCGACGCACGAGCGGTCGATCCTCGCGATCGCGCCTGACGCCTGGCGCGACGTGTGGAGCCTCTGCCGCCGCCGGCTTGCCGACCTGGCCGACCGCGCCGACCTCGCCTGGGCGTTCGTGTTCAAGAACTCCGGCGTCCGGGCCGGCGCGTCGCTCGACCACGTGCACAGCCAGCTTGTGGCGCTCGATTTCCTGCCGCCGCTCGTCGCCGGAAAGATCGCGATCGCCGGCTGTGCCCGCGACCCGTTCGGCGCGCTCATCGCCGCCGCCGAGGCCGAGGGGCGGATCGTGGCCGAGCAGGACGACGTGGTGGCGCTCGTTCCGCACGCGTTGCGCCAGCCCTTCGAGACGGTGATCCTTCCGCGGCGGGCCTGCCGCCACTTCCACGCTGCCGACGATGCCACCGTCGCCGCCATCGCGGCGCTCACGCAGCGGGTGATCGCGCGTCTCGAGCGGATCGCACCGGGCACCGACTACAACTGGTGGCTCCACCAGGCGCCGTTCGCGTCGGTCGGCTCGACGGCGAGCGGCCTCGAGAACTGGCACTGGCATCTCGAGATCCTGCCCCGCGTCGCCGAGTTTGCCGGATTCGAGCTCGCCACGGGCTGCCACATCACGACCATGTCTCCCGCGGAGTCGGCCCGCCGGCTCCGCGAGGCGTGATGCCCGGCGTTCTTCGCCGATCGTCAACACCGGTGCGACCGGCGCGGCGGCCGGCTGAAAATCGGCCGCCCGGCCCCCGGCGATGTTTGGCGCCGGCCGCGGCAGGCCCGAAAATCCGGCGACCGACTCCCTTCCCGCCGAGGATCGCATGCCTGCCGCCGTCCGGTTCGTCTTCGTCCTCCACGACCACCAGCCCGTCGGCAACTTCGACGGGGTGATCGAGCAGGCCTACCGCGACAGCTACCTGCCGTTTCTCGACCTGTTCGAGCGGCATCCGGGCATCCGCCTGGCGCTGCACACGAGCGGGCCGCTCGTGGAGTGGCTCGACCGGCACCACCCGGACTACCTCGACCGGCTCGCGCGGCTGGCGGCCGCGGGCCGCATCGAGATCGTGGGTGGCGCGTTCCATGAGCCGGTGCTGGCAATGCTGCCGCGGCGCGACCGGATCGGACAGATCTCGACCTATAGGACCTGGCTCGAGCGCCGGCTGGCCACGAAGGTGTCGGGGATGTGGGTGGCGGAGCGGGTGTGGGATCCCGGCATGACGGCCGACATCGCGGCGGCGGGGATCGAGTGGACGATTCTCGACGACAGCCACTTCAAGGCCGCCGGCCTTGCGGACGAGGAGCTCGACCGGCTCTGGCTCACCGAGGGGGATGGGGCGACGCTCGCCGTGTTCCCCGTGAGCGAGCGGCTGCGGTACGTGATCCCGTTCGCCGCACCCCACATGACGATCGACCATCTGCGCTGGCTCGCATCACGCCGCCACGGGGCGCTCGCGATCTTCGGCGACGACGGCGAGAAGTTCGGTGTCTGGCCCGACACGCACCGCGCCTGCTTCGAGGAGGGCTGGCTCGAGACCTTCTTCACGCTCCTCGAGCAGAACGCCGAGTGGATCGAGATGGCGCTGCCGTCGGAGGTGGTTCGCGATACGCCGCCGGCGGGCACGATCTGGCTGCCGGAGTGCAGCTACCGCGAGATGACCGAGTGGGTGCTGCCGCCGGAGAAGCAGCTCGCCTGCGTGGAGGCACGCGTCGCCGCCACGAGCGACCCGGCGCTGGCGAAGGTCGCCACGTTCATCCGCGGCGGCACCTGGCGGAACTTCCGCATGCGGTATCCCGAGGCGAACGAGATGTACGCCCGGATGCTCGCCGTGAGCGACCGGCTCGAAAGGCTGCGGCGCACGGGCACGGCCGACGAGGCGGCCCTTGCCGAGGCCACGCTCGCGCTCTATCGCGGTCAGTGCAACTGCGCCTACTGGCACGGTGCCTTTGGCGGCATCTACCTGCCGCACCTGCGCAACGCGATCTACCGGCAGCTCATCGCCGCCGACAAGGCCGCCGACCGGGCCGAGGGGCGGAGGGGCGAGTGGGCGGAGGCCACGACGGCCGACTACGACTTCGACGGCCGGACGGACGTGCGGCTGGCGAACGACCGGATCGACGCCTGGATCGCGCCGGCCAAGGGGGGCATGCTCTACGAGCTCGACCTCCACGATCAGGAGCACAACCTGCTCGCGACGCTCGACCGCCGACCCGAGGCCTACCACGCGCAGGTGCTCGCCGGTCCGGGTGTGGCCCGCAGCGTCGTCGATGCCTCCCAGCTGGCGAAGTTCAAGCAGGAGGGGCTCGAACGGATGGTGCGGTACGACCGCACGCGGCGCAAGAGCCTCGTCGATCATTTCTGGGACTGCGACGTCGCCGCGACGGCGGTGGTCGAGGGCACGGCGCTCGAACGCGGCGATTTCGCGACGGGTTCCTACGACGCGAGCATTCGCCGCAACCCCGGGCGCATCCAGGTGCTCCTCGCGCGGTCCGGCAACGCCTGGGGGATCCCGTTCACGCTCTCGAAGGCGGTCACGCTCGAAGCCGGCTCGGATGCGCTCGAGATCGCCTACAAGCTCGAGGGGCTGCCGCCCGACTTCCGCCAGCACTTCGCGGTGGAGTTCAACGTCGCCGGCCTGCCGGCCGCCGCCGCGGGACGATTCTTCTACGACGAGCTCGGCCGAGACATCGGCGACCTCGGGCAGCGGCTCGATCTGCCGCATGCCCGCGCCCTCGGACTCGTGGACGACTGGCTCGACATCGACGCCCGGATTTCCTTCGGCAACGCATCGAACGGCGCCGCGACGGGCGTGTGGACGTTCCCGATCCAGTCGGTGAGCCAATCGGAGGGGGGCTTCGAGCTCGTCCACCAATCGGTCGTCGTGATGCCCCACTGGATCGTGACCCCGACGGCCGACGGCAGCTGGCGGGTGACGATGCGGCTGGAACTCGGCCGCCACTCCGCCCGCCTTGCCGCCGCCGCCGGCAGGCTCGTCGCCTGCCCTACAGGCTGAGCCAGTCGGCCGCGGGCTCGATCGACGCGCCCCCGTGGGCGAGCATGCCCACGGGCAAAGGCGCAAGCGCCGCCGCGAGGTCGGCACGGCTGTCGTGGGCGATGCGCCAGGGGCTCGCCGGATCGGCGCGGCCGGCGGCGTCGAGCGGCTTCGTCTCGGACAGCACGACGGCCGCGACGGTGAGCCCGAGCGCCCGCGCCGCTGTCACGGTCGAGCGTGTGCGTCCGATCGCGCCGAGCCGGGCCGCATCGACGACAACCAGCGGCAGTCCGAGCCGGGTGGCCAGGTCGGCGTTCGAACACGTATCAGCCAACGGGGAGAAGAGTCCGCCCGCCCCCTCCACGATCAGAAGGTCGCTCACCGGCCGCCAGGGATCGAGCCCCCGCTCGAGGAGGCGCTCATCGACCTGCGTTCCCGCGGCCCGTGCGCTCCGGGGGGGAGAGATGGCCGCCGGGAACGACTGCGGGCAGACCATGGCCAGGGAGAGCGGCCGGCCCGCCGCCGTCCAGAGCGCTTCCGCGTCGGCGAGGCCACCGGTCGCCACGGGCTTGTAGACGCCCACGCGCTTCCCCGCCGCGACGAGCTGCCGCGCGATCGCGACGGCCACGGCCGTCTTGCCGACGTCGGTATCGGTACCCGTCACGAAGATTCCCGGGAACATGCAGGCCTCCGATTGCCGCTGGGCCAAACCCGTTCTACACTCCAGATGGTGCCATGTTGAGACCCATTCTCAATATGACCACCCGTGATGAAGGAGCCGCAGCCCGCGGATTTCGCTTGAACTCGCTCGAACAGATTCCCGTCGGCCGCACCGCCAGAATCACCGACGTGCCGGGGGCCGACGAATTGTCGCTCCGGCTGTTGGAGATGGGGCTCACGCCCGGCACCGGTGTGACCATCGTGGGCACCGCCCCTCTCGGCGATCCGCTGGAGGTCGAGGTGCGGGGCTATCGCCTGTCGCTGCGGCGCCGCGAGGCGGCGCTGGTCAACGTGGCGCCGTGAGGCCGGCGATGACCGACGGGAGTCCGCCAGCCGGCCGCGACGCGCCACTCACCGTGGCGCTCGTCGGCAACCCCAACACCGGCAAGAGCACGCTGTTCACGGCGCTCGCCGGCATCCCCACACGGATCGGCAACTATCCCGGCGTCACGGTCGAGGAAAAGATCGGTCGGTTCCGCCACGCCGATCGGACGGTCGATCTCATCGACCTCCCGGGGGCCTACAGCCTGCGGGCCCAGAGCCCCGACGAACAGGTGGCCGTGGAGGTGCTCCGCGGTCGGATGCGGGGTGTGCCGACCCCCGACTGCGTCGTCGTCGTCGTCGATGCCACGAACCTCACCCGCAACCTGTTCCTCACGAGCCAGGTCCTCGATCTCGGCCTCCCGACGGTCGTCGCCCTCACGCTCGGGGACGCGGCGGCCGAGAAGGGCATCACCGTCGATGCCGAGGCCCTCGCCCGCCGACTCGGCTGCCCGGTGATTCCCGTGGTCGCCCCGCAGGGGACGGGGGTCGCCGCCCTGCGTGATTCGCTCCTCGCCGCGGCCGGCGGGCCGCCGCCCACCCCTCCCGATCTCGCGACCCACGTCGCCGCCGCCGATGCCACGCGGCCGGCCGCCGCCCGGGACGCGATCGCCCGCTACGCGTGGATCGATGGCGTCGCCGCCGGCGTCATCCGGCATTCCGCCCGCACCGGCCGTTCGCGGTCGGAGGCGATCGACGCCATCCTCACCCACCGCGTCTGGGGCACGCTCGCGTTCGCCCTGGTGATGCTCGCGTTGTTCACCTCGATCTTCCGGCTCGCGGCCCCGGCGATGGACCTCATCTCCTCGGGGATGGATGCGGTGGCCGCTTCGGTCGAGGCGGCCCTGCCCGAGGGTCCGCTGCGATCGCTCCTCGTCGATGGCGTGCTCGCGGGCGTGGGCGGGGTCGTGGTGTTCGTGCCGCAGATCGCCCTGCTCTTTCTGTTCGTCGCGCTTCTCGAGGGCTGCGGCTACCTGTCGCGGGCCGCGTTCCTCATGGACCGGCTCCTCGTCGGCGTCGGCCTGTCGGGCAAGTCGTTCATCCCCCTGCTTTCGAGCTTCGCCTGCGCGATCCCCGGCATCATGGCCGCCCGCACGATCGAGAACCGCCGCGATCGGCTGCTCACGATCCTGGTCGCGCCGCTCATGAGTTGCTCGGCGCGGCTGCCGGTCTACCTGCTCCTGTGCGGGGCCTTCGTGCCCGATGTCGCCGTCGCCTTCTCGTGGCTGCGACTGCCGGCCCTGGTGCTGGTGGCGATGTACGCCCTGGGCGTGGTCGTGGCCGCCGCCGTCGCCCTCGGGCTCTCGCGCACGGTGTTCCGCGGCCCGCCGCAGCCGTTCATGATGGAGCTCCCGGGCTGGCGGTGGCCGCAGCCCGCCGTGGTGCTCGAGCGCGTCCGCGAGGCCGCCTGGTCGTTCCTCAAGAATGCCGGCACGTTGATCCTCGCGATGAGCATCGTGCTCTGGGCGCTCGGCACGTATCCCCGGCCCGTCCTGCCGGCCGGCGGCACGCTCACCGAGGCGGAGGCCCGGGGCGAGGCCCTCCGGCAAAGCTTCCTCGGCCGGGCCGGCCGGGCCATCGAGCCGCTCGTCAAGCCACTCGGCTGGGACTGGCGTCTTGGCTGCGCGGCGCTCGCGAGCTTTCCGGCCCGCGAGGTCGTGCTCGGGACGCTCGGGGTGATCTACAACCTCGGCGACGTCGATCCCGGCGAGGAGGAGGGTGCCACGATGCTCGTGCGCCGGCTCAAGGCGGCCACCTGGGACAATAGCGACCGGAAGGTGTTTTCGCTGCCGGTGGCGCTGTCGATCATGGTGTTCTTCGCGCTCTGTGCCCAGTGCGCGAGCACGCTCGCCGTGATCGGGCGGGAGACGGGAAGTTGGGTCTGGCCCGTCGTCACGTTCGCCTACATGACCGGTTTGGCATGGCTGGGGGCGTTCGCCATCTACCAACTCGGCACGGCTCTCGGCTGGTGACCATGCAAGACGCTATCGCCATCGCGATCTCGATCGCCGCGGGGGTGTGGCTCGTGCGCACGCTCTGGCTCCAGATGGCTGCTCCGCCCTGCGGCCCGGCCGACACGCCGCCCGGCAGCGACGGCTTCGTGCCCCTCGAGACGCTCACGCGCAAACAATCGGGGCGGCCCTGAGGCCGCCCCGATCCGTGTGCGGTATTGATTCCCGCCGCGTTCGCGGCGCGAATCAATACATGTCGTAGTCGCCGCCGTGGCCGGCACCGCCCGCCTTCGGCTTCGACTCCTTCGGCTTGTCGGCGATGAGGGCGTCGCTCGTGAGCAGGAGGGTCGAGACGCTCGTCGCGTTCTGCAGCGCCGTGCGGGTGACCTTCGTGGGGTCGATGACGCCGGCCTTGACGAGGTCTTCGTACTCGTTGGTGGCGGCGTTGTAGCCGAAGTTGCCGCTGCCGGCGAGCACCTTCTCGCACACAATCGAGCCATCCTGGCCCGCGTTGGACGAGATCATCGTCACCGGCGCCCGGGCGGCCCGGACGACGATGTTGAAGCCGACGGTCTCATCCTCGGAAAGCCCCTTCGGCTTGACCTGCGAGCTCGCCCGCAGGAGGGCCACGCCACCGCCGGGCAGGATCCCCTCCTCGACGGCCGCCCGCGTGGCATGCAGCGCGTCCTCGACGCGGGCCTTCTTCTCCTTCATCTCG
Source organism: Pirellulales bacterium (assembly GCA_040397685.1). Taxonomy (GTDB): domain Bacteria; phylum Planctomycetota; class Planctomycetia; order Pirellulales; family UBA1268; genus RGVT01. The sequence goes on along the minus strand of JBBAVM010000034.1, from coordinate 18,397 downwards.
CTCTCGGTCGCGGCGCCGACGTTGATCTTCGCCACGCCGCCGGCGAGCTTCGCCAGCCGCTCCTCGAGCTTCTCGCGGTCGTAGTCGCTCGTGGCGGCCTCGATCTCGCGGCGGATCTGGGCGATCCGGGCCTTGATCTCGCTCGACTTGCCAGCGCCCTCGATGATCGTCGTGTTGTCCTTGTCCACGATCACCTTCTTGGCGCGGCCGAGCTCGGCGAGGCCGAGGTTCTCGAGCTTCATGCCGAGGTTCTCGAACACGGCCGTCGCCCCGGTCAGGATCGCGATGTCCTCGAGCATGGCCTTGCGACGGTCGCCATACCCCGGCGCCTTGACCGCACACACCTGGAACGTGCCCCGCAGCCGGTTGATCACGAGCGTCGCGAGGGCCTCGCCATCGACCTCCTCGCTCACGATGAGGAGCGGCTTCCCGGCGTTCACGACGGCCTCGAGCATCGGCACAATGTCCTTCACGCTCGAGATCTTCTTCTCATACACGAGGATGTAGCAGTCCTCGAGGACGCACTGCATCTGCGTGGGGTTCGTCACGAAGTAGGGGGAGAGGTAGCCGCGGTCGAACTGCATGCCCTCGACGAACTCGATCTCCGTCTTGAGGCTCTTCCCCTCGTCCACCGTGATCACGCCGTCCTTGCCCACCTTGTCCATGGCCTCGGCAAGCAGCTCGCCGATCTCCATGTCGTTGTTGGCGGCGATCGCCGCGACCTGGGCCATCTCCTTCTTGCCCTTCACCGGGATCGACATCTCCTTGAGCTTGCCGGTGATCTCCTCGACGGCCTTCTCGATGCCGGCCTTCATCTGGACCGGGTTGCAGCCCGACACGACGGCGCGGAGGCCCTCGTTGAACACCGCCTCGGCAAGGACCGTCGCGGTCGTGGTGCCGTCGCCGGCGACGTCGCTCGTCTTGCTCGCCACCTCGCGCACCATCCGTGCGCCCATGTTCTCGTAGACGTCCTCGAGATCGATCTCCTTGGCGACGGTGACGCCGTCCTTGGTGACCGTCGGCGAGCCGAAGCTCTTCTGGAGGATGACGTTCCGCCCCTTGGGGCCGAGCGTCACCTTCACGGCACGGGCGAGTTTCGCGACGCCACGCCGCATCGCCTCACGGGCTTCCTGGTCGAATGCCATCATCTTGGCCATCGGTCGAATCTCCTCTCGGGAATGTCGTGATCTGGATCCGGGAAATGTGCTGAAAAACGAAGCGGTGACACGCCGGCCGACTAGCCCAGGATGGCGAGGATGTCGTCCTCGCGCATGAGCAAAAACTCGTCGTCACCCACCTTGAACGGCTCGCCTGCGTAGCTCGTGAACACGACGCGGTCGCCGGGCTTCACCTGCAACGGATGGCGACGGCCATGATCGTCGAGTTTGCCCTCGCCGACGCTCACCACGACGCCGCGGGCCGGCTTGTCCTTGGCCGAGTCGGGCAGCAGGATGCCGCCGGCCGTCTTCTGCTCGCTCTCCTCCCGCTCCACGACCACGCGGTCGCCCAGGGGGATCAGGCTCGACTTCTTCTTGGCGGGCTTCGTGGTGGTGGCTGACATGGCGGGCATTCCTCGTTCAAAATCGGTGGGGGGACGTGGATCACACGGGCCTGCGGCTGCCGCGGCGACATACCATCAGACCGGCTTCCGAGCGAGAAGCAACTGGCGCGCCGGAGCCGCGGGATTTAGCGAAAGACAGGCTTTTTCGGGAATGTTCGCACGTTGTACCGCGGCGTTCACGGCTGCCCCAGCCCGCCCGCTGCCAGTTTGGCAGCGGCGTTCGGTTCGCGGCCACCGTTGGTAAAGCCCCGATCGAATCGGTACGCTCCATGAGTTCCAGCATTCGTTCCGCATCCCGGCCCGGAGTTCTGCCCGCATGACCGCCCACCGTCGGATCGAGACTTCGAAGGTCGGCGAGGTCACGGTCGTGAAATTCGTCGACAAGAAGATTCTCGACGAGGCCAGCATCCAGGAGCTCGGGGCCGAGCTTTTCGGCCTGGTCGAGCAGCTCAACCGCAAGAGCATCCTCCTGAACTTTACCGACGTCGAGTTTCTGTCGAGCGCGGCCCTCGGCAAGTTGATCACGCTCGACCGCAAGGTGAAGGCGGCGAAGGGCCGGCTCAAGATGGCGAACATCCGGCCGGAGATCCTCGAGGTCTTCCAGATCACGAAACTCAACAAGGTCTTCGACATCCGCAAGGACGAGGCCGAGGCGATCGCAGCCTTCCAGTAGGCGGGAGCGCACAACACCCCGATCGTCGGGCAAGCGCCCCGGCGGCCTGGCGTTTCTGGCGGATCACATGGGAAATCACGCAGCGGCCGGCGACCAGGCGGGCGGCTCCCGGCGGGAGTGGCGGCGTGAGGTCGATCTGCCCAGCGAGCGCGGGGCGAGCAAGCTGATCATGGAAGATCTGCTCGAGCAGCTCGGTGCCTACGGCTGGTCCGCCTCCGATATCTTCGGCATCCATCTGGCGGCCGAGGAGGCGATCGTGAACGCGATCATCCACGGCAACAAGCTCGATCCCGCCAAAACGGTGCGGGTGTCGTGCGTCGTGTCCGCCGACGTCGCCCGGATCGAGGTCACCGATGCCGGCCCGGGGTTTGATCCGGCGAGCATCCCCGACTGCACGCTCGAGGACCGGCTGGAGGTGCCGAGTGGACGGGGGGTGATGCTGATGCGGTCGTTCATGACCCGGATCGACTACAGCCCCAAGGGCAACAGCGTCGTGCTCGAGAAGCGGCGGGAGCCGCAGGCCGACTGAGAGGCTCGATTTCAGCGGGATTTTCGGCTAGTGTGGTCGTATCTTTCCCCGATAGCTCAACGGTAGAGCGGCCGGCTGTTAACCGGTAGGTTGTAGGTTCGAATCCTACTCGGGGAGCTTTATCCGCAAGAAGCCGCACCGGCTCGCATCGAGCCGCACCAAGCAGCGTCTTTCAGCCGCCGCCATCCGGCAAAAGAGGCTCGAGGGTGGCCAGGATCTTCCTTGCCTTTTCGATCGCCTTCGTCGCACTCGTGAGGGACGCCTCGGCAACACCGCCGTAGTCGGCGGTCTCGCGGAGATCCAGCAAGAAGTCGTAATCACGACCAAGATCTGCAGAGAGTGCACCGGACCGAATCAGATCCCGATGCAGGGCCGCCCGTACCGCCGTGTGCTTCGTGAATTCCATGCCGCGTCCTGCGAGCACCGCAGTCACGCCGTGAAACGCGGCGTAATAAGCCCTCGATGCTGATGAGTCCGGATCGGTCTCGGAGATCGCCTCAGCCGCAGCAAGCGAACGCTTCGCCTTCGCCCACTGACTGCGGATGAACTCGTTCATGCCGCCACGCCCGAACGACGCACCTGGCGGAGCAGCGGGCTATCGCCTCGCTCATACTCCTCTCGTGCCAGCGGTTTCACACTCACGCGGCGGCCGAGTCGCAGGGCGATCGGATACACCGCCGTTAGGCCGCGCTCTAGTTCGTCGCCAAAGTCTTCGGTCAGCTTGTCGAGCACTGCCAGAATGTCGATATCGCTGTCCGGCCCGGCATCCCCTCGAGCCTCGGAGCCGAACAGCACCACGGAGTGCAGGCGGTCGCCGTAGGCTGCCGTGAGCCGTTCCTTGAGTTCAGCGAGCAGACGGGACGCGATCATGGCAGTTGCCTAGCGGGCCAGCAATTGACCCTCGCATTCTATCCCCACGAGTGTGCGGACTCCTGCGGTTTCCTGCGAAGTTCCGGCTGCGTCGGATTCTGCGTCACTTCCCCGGAGCAACCCCCGCTTTCCCGCGGGAAAACGCCGTTGTGCGTGATCCTACTCGGTGAGCTTTCGTGGCACCGGCAGGCACATGCCGGCACCTGCCACCATGCTTCGCCATCCGCATGATGGCACCGTGCCGCAACGGCTGGCACCGGGCGTCCGCACTTCGGTTCCAATCCAGGAACTGCATCCGGGGCGCCGATGGCCGGTCCGTTCAGGGGGTTGGCGGCAACTGGAACCTGCCCGCCACCACGCCCTCGACCGAGATGTCTTCGTCGAGGGATTCCCATCGCAGCGCCGTGCCACCGACCTCCAGTCGCACCTCGGCCAACTCCACGTCGCTCGCCTCCTTGAGCCGACGGAAACGATTCGCCGGAAAACCAATGATCCGTTGGTCGGTCAACTCCAGATAGATGATCCGGCCCTCAGTCCAAGCTCTGGTCGCCAGGGCTTCGGTTTCCTGGTGGATGGTGCTCATCGTATTTCTCCAGCAAGAGGTCAACGTGTTCGTAAACTAACCGTTCCATGTCCCTCACGGTGTGGGCAGGAAAAAGAACTTGCACTCTCCGTCTGCGCATCGCACATGAATGTGAGGAGGCTCGGTGCCCTCGTCCGAGTAAAAGTGAAAACGATAACCACCTACTCGTAGCACTGTGGGCATTCGGTCAGGGTATTGCCGGCGAGAGACGCAGGCAAGTTGGTCGCCGGGCGAGGGGACAGGTGACGCAATCTCGCATGACCCATTCAACTCCCCGTTTGCCACGCCCTGCCAGCTCTTGCCACGTTTGCCCTACGTCGCGTTTTACGTCACCTTGTGGCGAAAACCTGATATCTTCCGCGAAAACAGCGAATCGGAACCGTCCTACTCGGGGAGTTTTTTACGCAGGGTGCTGCGCCGGCTCGCACCGAGCTGCGCCCCGCATCGTCATTCCCAATCGAGTGAGGACGTGCAGTTACCGCTGACCGTAACGCCCCTCCAGGATTCCCGCGAACGAAAGGTCTTCGTCGAGCGTCGGCCAGTGCAGCCCGAACGGAGAGATTTCGATCCGGCCGACATCTTCCTCGGCAGCGGATTCCAGCCGCGGGTTGCCCTTGGTGGGAAAGCTCACCTCATAGCCGCTCACGAATCTGACAAAAATCATCCCTCGCTCATGCCATGCCTTCAGAGCACGGTCAGCCAAGGTGCTCGGCCCATTTTTGTTTGATGAGTTCGAGGTTGTCATCGATGAGGTCCTCCGCTCGCGAGAGCTCTCTTACATTGAACCCGACTGATTCACGCAGTTCCACTTCCGGCTCGACAATGAACACTGCTTCACCCTCACCCCGGCGAACATGGACATGGATGGGGCCATGGTCGTTGCTGTAGAAGAAAAACGAGTAGCCATCTTGTTCAAAAATCTTCGGCATCGTCCAAGTGTACCTGACTGCGGTCTCTGAGCCCGTCTACGCCGTGGCATGATCGCTGGGAGGGGGCTCATCTGCCGCGGCCCTTTACCGAACAGCGCTCGGCGGCCCCGTGCGACCCCCTGCGGACTTCCCGGCCCTTTGCCGAACACCGCTCAGGGGTGAGGTGCGGGCGGAGGCTATCATCCGATTCCCGGAGCCTCCCCGCCATGACCACGACCGACTGGACGCTGCTCTCGCTGCACCTCGCGGCGATGCTGTTCACGGCACTCGTGCTCGGGCAGGCGGCGCGGCGGATCGGCATTCCCGCGGTGGTCGGGGAGATCGCCGGCGGGCTCCTCCTCGGGCCGACCGTCCTCGGCCGGCTCGCCCCCGACGTCCATGCCTGGCTCTTCCCGGCGGCGGGCCCGGTCACGTCGGCCCGGTCGGCGATCGCCCGCGTCGGCATGCTGTTCTTCATCGTGACGATCGGGCTCGACATCAGCGTCGCCGAGTTTCGCCGCATCGGCCGCAAGGCGCTCTCCGTCGGGATCATCGGCACGCTCGTGCCGCTCGTCCTGGGGTTCGTGATGTGCTACGTCTTCCCCGACGTGATCGGCGTGACGCGCAAGGATCTGTTCGCGACGGCCCTGTTCATGGGGTCGATCCTGTCGCTGTCGGCCAATCCGGTGATCGCCCGCATCCTCATGGACATGGGCCTCTTCAAGAGCGAGATCGGGAGGACGATCATGTCGGCCACCCTCGTGGACGACCTCGTGGGCTGGGGGCTGTTCGCGGTGATCCTCGCGGAGTTCGCGCCGCACGCGACCGCCGAGGGGCAGGGCGTCGCGATCCTCGCGCTCGTGGTGCTGTTCGTCGGTGGCATCCTCGTGGCGGGCCGGTTCATCCTGCCGCCGGTCATGGACTGGGTGCAGCGCACCATGCCGCAGCCGTCGGCGCTCATCGCGTGCATCGCGCTCCTGGCCCTCCTGGGGGCCGCCGGTTCGGAGCACCTCGGCCTGCACTCCTTCCTCGGAGCGTTCGTCGTGGGCATCGCACTGGCCGACGTCCACCGGAAGTATCCGCGGCCGTTCGAGGTGATCGGCGACTTCTCCTACGCCGTCTTCACACCGGTGTTCTTCGTGTCGATGGCGATCGGTGCCGACTTCATCGCGGGCTTCGATCTCTGGCTCGTGGCCCTCGTAACGGCCGTCGCCTTCCTGGGCAAGATCTGCGGCGTCTTCGTCGGCGGACGGCTCGCGGGCATGGACAACCGGCAGGCGCTCGCGGTCGGATGCGGCCTCAACGCCCGCGGCATCCTCGGCATCGTCATGGCCGCGGCGGCTTACGACGCGGCGTTGATCGACCTGAGGCTGTTCGTGGCCTGCGTGCTGATGTGCGTCGTGACGACGATGGCCGCCGGCCCGGCGCTCAGCCTCATCCTCGGCAGGCAGGAACCCCCGCCGACGGCCGCCTGATCCTCCGCGTGGTCGTGCGCCGCCGCGCCGTAGACATCAGCCATCCCGGCGATCGCCGCCAGATACTCGTTGAAGTGCGCGTCCATGTGAAAACCCTCCGTGGTTGGACAAGTGTACGCATGTCCGACCCGCGTGGTTCACCGCCGCCCCGATTGCCCGGCTTGCCCATTCAACCACGTCGATTCCGTAGAAAACCGCACCCTCAGATCCGGGTGGGAGGTGTAGAGGCGATGCCGCTCGCCGTCGAATACGAGCGTGGCGCTCGACTGTTTGGGGTGCTCAGTATCGACCGGCAGGAGGGGATTCCTCGCGTACTTTTCCCAGTGCACGAGGTCGCAGCTCGTCGCCAGGCAGGTCTGCCACTGGCTGCGGTCGGCAACCGGGCTCGAGTGGTAGTAGGCGTAGTAGCGGCCGCGGTGCTTCACGATCTGGTCGAACGCCACCGCGTGGAGGTCGTAGGGCTCGGGACCGCACGCGAGCACCGGCTCGTCGCGCACGTTCGTGAACGTGACGAGATCCCGCGAGGTCGCGAGCCACACGCCATGGTCCATCCGCTCGTAAAAAAGGTGCCATACGCCACCCTCGAACCACACCGCCGGCGTGCCGCGCGGGCCGTCGGGGATCGGCTCACCCGACACGAGGCGGATGTCGAGCGGCCCGCGTCGTTGCCATGCCACGCCATCGTGGCTCGTGAGCCGCTCTGCGATGTCGCGCTCGCCCTCGGCGAACATCTCGAGACACGGCCCACGGCGCACCACGCACACGTCCTCCACCCAGGCATCCCGCACGAGCGGATTCGCCCGATCGCGGGTCCAGTTGAGCCCGTCCGTGCTCGTGGCGTGTCCCAGGAACCGCCGCGGGTCGCGGTCGAGGTTCGAGCCCGTATACCAGAGGTGCCACCGCCCTCCCGACCGCATGATCCAGCCGCGCTCGCGCAGGTCGCGGTCCCAGGCGTCCGCACCGCCGCCGGCGAAAAGCGGGGCGGCCGAGACGGGGCCAAAGTCCACGAGTTCCGGTGGAAACGCTTCGCTCGCGCCGGCGCACGGTGCAAGGCCAAGCGGAAAAACCGTGATCAGGAGGAGCATCGGCAGGCGAGACATGTCGGGATCGTAGCAGTCCTCAGTCGATCCAGCCCCGCCGCACGAGCCAGGATTTCACGAGATGCGCCGCGGTCGCGTAGGCGACGACGGTCGCGAGCAGAAATGGCCAGTACGCCCACGGCAGCGGCACGAACCCGAACCGCCGGCCGAGCGGCGCATCGGCGAGCCAGATGCCGGCGGCGATCACGGCCACCGTCGTCGCCGTGAGGGCCGTGCTCGCCCGGCTCTGGAAAAACGGGATCCGGTCGGTGCGGATCACGTGGATGATGAACGTCTGCGTGACGAGCGACTCCACGAACCAGCCGGTGTGGAAGAGCGGCGCCCGCTCCGGGTCAGCGCAGCCGAAGAGGAACCACAGCCCCGCGAACGTCGTGACGTCGAAGAGCGAGCTCACCGGGCCCACGAGCAGGATGAACCGCGAGATCTGCCCCACCGACCAGGGACGGGGCCGGGCCACGAGTTCCGGATCGACGTCGTCGGTCGGGATCGGCACCTGCGAGCAGTCATAGAGCAGGTTGTTCGTCAGGATCTGCAGCGGCGTCATCGGCACGAACGGCAGGAACACGCTCGCCCCGAGGACGCTCAGCATGTTGCCGAAGTTCGAGCTCGCCCCCATGCGGACATACTTGAGGATGTTGACGAACACCTTCCGGCCCACCCGCACGCCCGACTCCAGCACCTCGAGGTCCTTCTCCAGAAGCACACAGTCGGCGCTCGCCCGGGCGATGTCCACCGCCGAATCGACGGAGATTCCCACGTCGGCGGCCCGGAGCGCCGGCGCGTCGTTGATGCCGTCCCCCAGAAACCCGACCACGTGGCCGGCGCGCCTGAGCGCGTGCACGACCCGTTCCTTCTGCTGGGGCGCGAGCCGGGCCAGGAGCGTGGCCCGCTCGGCGGCGGCGGCGAGCGCCTCATCGTCGAGCGCGTCCACGTCGTGGCCGAGGAGCACGGTGCCGACGTCGATGCCAACGTCGCCGCACACCTTCTGGCTCACGAGCTCGTTGTCGCCGGTGAGGATCTTCACGGCGATGCCGCCCGCCCGGAGCGCCGCCAGCGCCGCCGCCGCCGAATCCTTGGGCGGATCGAGGAATGCCACATACCCGCGGAGCACGAGATCCCGCTCGTCGTCGCGGCCATAGGCCGGCTGGGGCTCGACGTCGCGACAGGCGATCGCGAGCACCCGGAAGCCGTCGGCGGAGAGCCGCTCGAACTCCGCGAGGAGCCGCTGCGGCACGGCCTGCTCAAAAGGCTCCACCCGCCCGTCGATCGCGTACGCGGAGCAGCGGGCGTACACCGCCTCCGGGGCCCCCTTGCACACGAGCACCCGCCGCCCGTCGGGCGCCGAGACGACGACCGACATCACCCGACGCGAGAAGTCGAACGGGATCTCGTCCACCTTCTCCCAGCCCGCCTTCGCCACGTGCTCACGCAACTCCTCGTGGTCGAGGATCGCCCGGTCGAGCAGGTTTTTGAGGCCGGTCTGGAAGTGGCTGTTGAGCCAGGCGTAACGCAACACGTCGGGATCGTCGCGCAGGAGCACGTCGCAGTGCCGCTCGAGGATGATGCGGTCAAGCGTGAGCGTGCCCGTCTTGTCGGTGCAGAGCACGTCCATGCCGCCGAGGTTCTGGATCGCGTCGAGGTGCTTCACGATCACCCGCTCGCGGGCGAGCATGATCGCCCCGCGCGACAGGCACACCGTCACGATCATCGGCAGCATCTCAGGTGTGATCCCCACTCCCACGGCGAGCGCGAACAAAAACGCCTCGCCCCAGTTCCCCTTCGTGAGGCCGTTGATCAGGAACACGAGCGGCACCATCACCGCCACGATCCCCACCATCAGCCAGGTGAATTTCTCCATTCCCACGTCGAACGCCGTCGGGGGCTCGGGAGCCTCGAGCGACCGCGACATGCCGCCCAGGAGCGTGCGCCGGCCCGTGGCGACGACGAGGGCGGTGGCCGTGCCGCTCGCTACGCTCGTCCCGAGCCAACAGATGGTTTTCGTGTCGAGCGGAGCCCGCTCGCCCGCCTCGATGTCGGCGTGCTTTTCGACGGGAAACGACTCGCCCGTGAGCGCCGACTGGGCCACGAACAGATCCTTCGCGGCCAGGAGCCTGACGTCGGCGGGAACCATGTCGCCGGCGGTGAGGAGGACGACGTCGCCGGGCACGAGATCCACGAGGGGCACTTCGACGGGACCGCCGTCGCGGAGGGCCGTCGCCCGCACGCCGATCAATTTTCGCAGCCCGGCGACGGCGGCATGCGCCCGCCACTCCTGCGCAAACCGCAGCCCCACGCCGAGCACGAGCATCACCGCCATGATCGCGGCCGAGATGGCGTCGCCCGTCGCGAGCGACGAGCCGCCGAGGAGGGCCAGGAGCAGCACGAGCGGGTTGAGCGCCGCCTTGAAGAGGAGCGCGAGCGGCGCCTCCCCTTCAGGCTCGGCGATGCTGTTGGGCCCGTGCTGCTCGAGCCGCCGGCAGGCCTCCTCCGTCGCGAGCCCCTGCGGGGAGGTCGCCAGCCGGCTGCAGGCCGAGGCCGCGTCGGCGTGCGATGCGTCCATGACCGCCGGATCGGCCCGGGCGGTCGCCGCCCGGCGGGCAGTCCCCGAAAACGGCAGCGTGGCGGGGAACGGCATGGGAACGCCCGGCCTGTGGGGTCACGACCGATCCATACTCTATCGCTCCGACCTTCGCGGGCACGGCACCGCAGGTGGCATCGGCCAATCGTTCCAGCGACACTTCGTGCATGCGCAGCTCCTTCCGACACGATTCGCTCACGGTCCGGCTTGTGCTACCCGTCGTCGGCCTTCTGCTCGCGGGAGTACTCCTCAACGTGGCCTTCTCCGCCTGGCTCGCCACGCGCCGGGCGGCGGCCGCCGCCCACGAACGTGAGACGCGCGTGGCCACGGCGCTGGCCGAGAAGCGCGTGGCCCTGTCGCCTGCTGTGCTCGACGCGCTGCACGCACTCACGGGGAGCCACTTCGTGGTCTGGGACGCGGCGGGTGGGCGCACCGGGGCCGGCTCGCTCCCGGCCGAGGACCTCGCTGACACGAGCGGCCCCGCCTGGGCCCGGGCGATCGCCGCCGGCTGGATCGACCTCGGCAACGCGCGATATCGGATCGGCAGCGCCCAGGCTGCGGGTGTGCGGCCCGAGACGGTGCTCGTGCTCACGCCCGAGAAGCCAGCGCTGGCCGCGGCGTTCGAGACCGTCTGGCCGGTGCTCGCCGTCGCGGCCGCGACGCTCGGCCTGCTCGTGCCGCTGTCGCTGCGCACGACGCGGGCGCTCGCGAGCCGGATCACGTCGGTGGAGCGGCACGTCGAGCGGATCGCGGCGGGCGACTTCGGCCCCCAGCTGCCCGCCGGCGGCGGCGATGACGAGGTCGGCCGGCTGGCGGCCGGCGTCAATCAATTGAGCGCCACGCTCGAGCAGCTGCGGTCGTCGCTCGTCGCCGGCGAGCGGCAGCGGCTGCTCGGCCAGCTCGCCGCCGGCTTCGCCCACGAACTGCGCAACGCCATCACCGGCGCGCAGCTCGCGATCGACGTCCATCGCCGCCGCTGTGCCGGTGGTTCCGCCCCCGCCGACGAGAGTCTGTCCGTCGCCACCCGCCAGTTGGCGATCGTCGAAGAGGAGGTGCGGGGGCTCCTCGCGCTCGGCCGCCCCGGGGAAGCGACCCGCGGCCCGGTCTCCGCCGACGAGCTGCTCCAAATGGTCCGCGATCTCACCGCCCCGCGGTGCGACCATGCGGGCGTCCGCCTCGAATGCGGCGGCCCGACGGGCATCACGGTCGTGGGCCGTGCCGAATCCCTGCGGGCCGCGCTCGTCAATCTCGCGCTCAACGGGATCGAGGCCGCCGGCCGCGGTGGAGACGTGCGGCTCTGCATTGCAACGAGCGGCGACGGCATCGAACTCGTCGTCGAGGATTCCGGCCCCGGGCCGGCGGAGGCGATCCGCGCCACGCTTGGCGAGCCGTTCGTCACCGCCAAGCCGGAAGGGATCGGCCTCGGCCTGGCCATCGCGAAGGCGGTGGCCGAGGAGCATGGCGGCTCGCTCGCGTGGAGCCGCCCCGGCAACCGGACCCGGTTTGCGATCGTCCTGCCGGCGGCGACACTGGGAGGATCGCCCTCGCCCCCCCGCCCGGAGCCCCGACCATGAGCCGCATCCTCGTCGTGGACGACGAGCCCGCCATCGGCTGGAGCCTGCGGGAAATGCTCGGCGAAGACGGGCATGCCGTCGAGGTGGCCGCATCGGTCGAGTCTGCGGTCGAGACCTGCGGCCGGTTCGTGCCCGACGCCCTCCTGCTCGACGTCCGCCTCGAAGGCCGCGACGGCATCGACGCACTCCCCGACCTCAAGGCGCGTGCGCCGGCCGCGCGGGTGATCGTGATGACGGCGTTCGGCGATCTCGCGACGGCCGTGCGGGCGATGGAGGGAGGCGCGTTCGACTATCTCGTGAAGCCGTTCGACCTGGAGCGCGTGTCCAGCGTGGTGGCGCGGGCCCTCGCGACCCAGCCGCCGGACGCATCCACCGCACCGGCGGCTGCGGCCACGGCCGAGATGCGGCTCGTGGGCAGCTCCGCGCCGATGCAGGACGTGTTCAAGCGGATCGCGCTGGCGGCCCCGACCGATCTCCCCGTGCTCATCACCGGGCCGACCGGCACGGGCAAGGAGCTCGCCGCACGGGCGATCCACGCCCACTCGCCGCGGCGCGAGCGGCCATTCCTCGCTACGAGCCTCGCAGCCCGCGCGCCGGGCGTGATCGAGAGCGAACTCTTCGGCCACGTCCGCGGCGCGTTCACGAGCGCCACGGGCGACCGGGCCGGGCTCTTCGAACTGGCCGATGGCGGCACGCTCCTGCTCGACGAGATCGGCGAAGCGCCGCCGGAAGTCCAGGCCAAACTGCTTCGCGTGCTCGAAGCCCGCGAGATCACGCCGGTGGGCGCGGCGACCCCCCGACCGATCGACGTGCGGGTGGTCGCCGCCACCAACCGCGATCTCGACGCGGCCGTGGCCGCGGGCACGTTCCGCGCCGACCTCTTCCATCGCCTCAACGGGTTTCGGCTCGGCATGCCCCCGCTGGCCGACCGGCTCGACGATCTGCCGGCGCTCGTGGCATGGTTCTTGTCGAGCGCCGCCGAGCCGCGGCCCCCGATCACGGCGGCCTTCCTCGCGGCCCTCCGCACCCGCCCCTGGCCCGGCAACGTGCGCGAACTCAAGCATGCGGTGGCCTATGCCACCGTCGTCGCCCGCGGCGCACCGCTCGCGCCGGAACACCTGCCGGCATCCGCCACCGCCGCCGGGCACACCAGCGTTGGCCGGACCACCGGCGCGCGGATTGAAGCGGCCGTCCAAGCGTGGGTCGCCGAACAGTGGCCGACCGAATCGACCGGAGCGGGTGACCTGCATGCCCGCCTGCTCGCGCTGGTCGAGACGGCGCTCTTCGACGAGGCGCTTGCGCGCACGGAAGGCAACCGGACCGCAGCCGCCAGACTGCTGGGACTCGACCGGGCGACCCTGCGGTCGCGACTCGACCGCTGAACCGCGCAGGGCTTGATCGCGGGGGCCTTGCTCGGCGGCCGTGCAGGCCGGCCGCTTTCCCCGGGCCCCGGCGGCCCATAGACTGCAGGTCGTCGAAGACCGCGTTGGCCGCGGCTTCCTGTGGTCGATGTGGATCGAGAACTTTCTTCCCCGGAGCGTTGCGATGGACATCCTCGGTGAAATCTTGAAACAGGTGCTCGAAGGCGCCGCCCAGCAGCAGGCCCCCCAGCAGCGGGCCCCGCAGCCCCAGCAGCGTCCGCAACAGCCGCCGCAGGGCATGCCCTCCCCCGACGACCTCAGCGAGATCTTCAAGCAGATCTTCGGCGGCGGTGGCGCCCAGAAGCTGCCCGACGTGGTCAAGCAGTTCGAGGAGAAGGGACTCCGCGACGAAGTCGATTCGTGGGTCCGCACCGGGCCCAACAAGCCGGTGAGCCGGCGGCAGATCGAGGACGTGTTCGGCGATCGCGAGCTCGACGACATCGCTCGCCAGCGGAATATCGACCGCGAGCGGCTGGCCGAGGTGCTCTCGCGCTATATCCCCAAGATCATCGACGAGCTCACCCCATCGGGGCAGCTCCAGGCTCGTCGCTAGTCGCCCGCGGCGCCGATGGAGGGCTGCTGCGATGATCCCACGCCTCGTCCGCTCGCTCATCGCGGTCGGGGTGGCCAGCCTCCTGGCCACTCCGGCCCCGGCCCGTGACTGGGGCGACGTCGAACTGGCGTGGCGTGGCGACCCGCGGGCCACCGCCGACGCCCCGTTCGAGGCGGACATGTCCACCGAGCGGCGGCCGTCGCGGCGGGCGCAACGGCGCGCCGCCGCCCGACGACGGATGCCGCTCGACGACGTGCCGGTGGATGTGCAACCGCCCACCCAGGCGGCCGTTCCGCTCGACGTGCGTCGCGTGCTGCCGGCGGAGCGGCCGGCAGCGGCGCTCCCTGTGCAGGTGGAAACCACGCTCGGCTCTCCCTTCGCCGCGCCGACGCCGGAAGCCCGCGTGATCGTCCACCGCGACCAGCCCTCGCTGCCGACGGCGAATGCCCGGCAACGGTTCGACATGATCCTGCCCGCGGGCTGCTCCACCGGCGGCATGCCGCTGGTCGTGTGGATCCACGGGGACGATTGGCGGGACGGATCCCGCGCCGACTGCCCGATCGCGTGGCTCGCCGAGGAGGGCTACGCCGTCGCGAGCGTGGGGTATCGGCTCACCGACGCCGCCACGTTTCCGGCACAGCTCGACGATTGCCGCGCCGCCCTCGCCGAGATCCGCCGCACGGCCGAAGTGTGGGGCATCGACCGGGAACGCATCGCGGTCGTCGGGAGCGGGGCGGGCGGGCATCTCGCGGCGCTCGTCGGCCTGTCCGCGCCGGCGGAGCCGCGGGTGGCGGCGGTCTGCGCCGTCGCGGCCCCCGCGCACCTGCCGTCCCTCGGGCCCGACCACGAGCGGCCGTCGTCGCCGGCCAGCCAGCTCGTCGGCGGGCCGCTCGCGGAGTTTCGCGAGGCGGCCCAGCGGGCGAGCCCGATCTCGTATGTCTCGGCCGACGATCCGCCCTGCCTCGTGATCCACGGCGACCGCGACGAGTCGATTCCCACGGCCCAAAGCGTGCGGCTCGATCAAGCGCTCCGCGAGGCGGGCGTCGAGAGCACGCTCGTCGTCCTCGCGGGTACCGGCCACCGGGCGGCGCTCGATCGCTCCTCGGCGGCCGGACACGCGCTCGTGGAATTCCTCGACCGCACGATCTCCCCGGGCGGCCGTGGCACGGCGGGCGAGACACCATGACGACCGCCCGCGGCACTCCGTCGGCCGGGCTGACCCGTCGCCGGCTGCTCACGGCGGGCGGTCTCTGTGCCGCGGGGCTTCCGACCGTCGGAGCGATCGACGGCTTTCTCGTCACGCCCCGTCGTCTCGACGTGACCGACCACGCGGTCGCGAGCCGCGAGCCCCACGCCGCCGCCCGGCTCCGGCTCGCCCAGGTGAGCGACCTGCACCACCACCGGATCGGCGCCCTCGAAACCCGGCTTCTCACCGCCCTCCACGATGCGCGGCCCGACGTCGTCGTGTTCACGGGCGACATGATCGACCGCCGGGCCGATCTCTGGCAGCTCGAGACGTTCCTCCGTGAATGCCCGGCCGCGCCGCACCGCTTCGCCATTCTCGGCAACTGGGAACACTGGGCCGGTGTGTCCCGCGAGGCCCTCGCGCGTCTTTACGAGCGGCACGGCGTCGAGCTGCTCGTGAACCGCTCGAGTGAGATCGCCACGCATGGAACCCGCGTGCGCATCACCGGCCTCGATGATCTCCGTGGCGGGCTTCCCGACGCTTCCGCGGCGCTCGCCCAGGCCGATCCCGCACCAAACCACCTGCTCCTCGCCCACTGCCCGCTCTCGCGCGACCAGGTGCCGCTGCCGGCGGAGCATCCCGTCGATTTCATGCTCGCCGGCCATACGCACGGCGGCCAGGTCGCGCCGCTCGGCGTGGCCCTCACGCTGCCGGGCGGCAGCGGCCGCTACGTCGCCGGCTGGTATCGCGACGCCGGTCCGCCGATGTACGTCTCCCGCGGTATCGGCACCTCGATGGTGCCGGTCCGGATCGGCGCGACGCCCGAGTTGGCCCGGTTCGAGTGGACGCTCGGCTGAGGGCGCGCCGCCCTTGCGGCGCCGGCGGCACGACCGCGCCAGACCGCACGCGCCGCCCTGCTTCCCTCGCCTGTCCAGTTGGCCGCCCGGCCCGCCGATATCTCGTGTGCCGCCGCCGAGCCACCGGGTTCTCCGCCGACTCGCGCGACATTCGGCCCGAGAGGTTCATCCACTCCGTTGCAAGGTTCCCCGACCCCATGCCCGCGAAGCGCCGCCCGCCGTCGTCCGCCGTCCAGAATCCGCTCGAAACCTATCTCCGCGAAATCAACGACACCTCGCTGTTGACCGCCGAGGAGGAGAAGCGACTGGCCCATGCGATCGCCCGGGGGGACGCCGCGGCCCGCGATCACATGGTGCGGGCCAACCTGCGGCTCGTCGTGAACATCGCCCGCGGCTACGCCAACCGCGGGCTGCCGCTTCCGGACCTCATCGAAGAGGGCAATCTCGGGCTCTTGCGGGCCGTCGAGGGCTTCGACCCGAAGGTCGGCACCCGGTTCAGCACCTACGCGAGTTATTGGATCAAGCAGTCGATCAAGCGGGCCCTCATCAACTCCGGCAAGACGATCCGGATTCCCGCCTACATGGTGGAGTTGCTCTCGAAATGGCGGCGGGCCACAGCCCGGCTCCTCGACGTGCTCGGGCGGACGCCCACGCAGGAAGAGGTGGCGCGGATGCTCGGCCTCGCCCGCAAGAAACTGCCGATCATTAAGAAGGCAATCCACGTGCACCAGGCCGTGCCGCAGACGGAGCAGGCCGACGGCGGCTGGTCGCTCGGGGAGATCGTCCGCGACGAGAACATGAAGTGCCCGGCCGAGGTGCTTCTCGACGAGGACACGATGAAGAACGTGCTCGAGCGAATCGAGAGGCTCGACGACCGGGCCTCGAAGATCCTCAAGTTGCGGTTCGGCCTCGGCGGCGGCGAGCCCATGACGCTCAAGGAGATCGGTCTCGAGCTCGGCCTCACCCGCGAGCGGGTCAGGCAGATCGAGGCCGAGACGCTCGCGATGCTCGCGCTCGAACTCGACGGCGTGCCGCGGGCCACGATCCAGCTGCGCAGGGGAGCGTGACGCGGATGGCGACCGATCTCGCGGCCTTCATCCGCCCCGTTCCCGACTTCCCCAAGCCGGGCATCCTGTTCCGCGACATCACGCCGCTCCTGGCGCAGCCCGCAGCGTTCGCCGTGGCGATCGACCGGATGGCGGCGCCGTGGCGGGCGGCAGGGCTCGACGCCATCGCGGCCGTCGAGGCGCGAGGCTTTCTGTTCGCCGGGCCGTTGGCCCTGGCCTTGGGCGTGGGCGTGATCCCCGTCCGCAAGCCGGGCAAACTGCCCGCCGAGACGATCCACCACGAGTATGACCTCGAGTACGGACGGGACCGGCTCGAGATGCACAAAGGGGTGCTGTCCGCCGGGGCCCGCGTGCTCGTGGTGGACGACGTGCTCGCGACCGGGGGCACGGCCGCGGCCTGCATCCGGCTGGTCGAGGCGGGCGGCGCGACGGTGGCCGGGGCGGCCTTCCTCATCGAACTCGAGGCCCTCGGCGGCCGCGATCGCCTCGCCCCCCACCGCGTGGAAACCGTCCTCAGCTACTGAGGATTCCCGCCGATTTCCCTCTGGGGGAATCCTGAACTACCCTTGCGGGAGGCGAGGGGATCGGCGAACGCTCGAGGAGCATGGGCTGCCCCAGCCCTGCGACGAGACTTTTGCCGTCCCTGAGCCGGCCCTCGTCGAGTCGCTCATTTCCGCCTGGCCCATGCCCCACACAGGTGTCGCGTGAATCCTGCCCCCGTCCAATTGCCGTTCCCCGCGTTCCTCGCCGCGGCCCTCGTGCTCGGGCTCTTCGCCCTCACGCTGCTCTTGCTCGTCTTCAACTATGGCCAGCTCTGGTTCCAGGCGTTCTGGTCGAAGGCCCGCGTCACGTTCCTCGAACTCCTCGGCATGAGTCTCAGGAAAGTGAATGCCCGCACCATCGTGCAGGCGAAGATCATGGCGACGCAGGCGGGCATCGGCCGCGACGTGTCGGTGCGGCGGCTCGAGGCCCACTACCTCGCCGGCGGCGACGTGCCGCGCGTCATCCGGGCGTTGATCGCCGCCCATCGGGCCGACCTCGACCTCGACTTCGACCGGGCCTGCGCCATCGACCTGGCGGGCCGCGACGTGCTCGACGCGGTGCAGACGAGCGTCAACCCGAAGGTGATCGACTGCCCCGACAGCGCGAGTGGCAAGTCCACGCTCTCCGCGGTCGCGAAGAACGGCGTCGAACTCAAGATTCGCGCCCGCGTCACGGTCCGCACGAACCTGCAGCAGCTCATCGGCGGGGCCACCGAGGAGACGATCATCGCGCGGGTCGGCGAGGGAATCATCACGTCGATCGGATCGTCCGACAGCCACTTCGAGGTCATGGAGCACCCCGACACGATCTCGAAGGCCGTGCTCCAGCGCGGGCTCGACGCCCAGACGGCGTTCCAGATCGTGTCGATCGACATCGCCGACATCGAGGTCGGGGAAAACATCGGCGCCCGGCTGCAGGC
>JBBAVM010000033.1:0-30000 GCA_040397685.1 Pirellulales bacterium | reverse complement strand
GGAACTTCACGTTTCGCTCGCGCGAGTTCGAGCAGATGGAGATCGAGTTTTTCTGTAAGCCCACCGACTCGGCCGCCTGGTATCGCTACTGGCGCGATCGGCGTTGGAAGTGGTATCTCAGCCTGGGGCTCACGGAAGGCAAACTCCAGCTCCGCGAGCACGACAAGGACGAACTCTCGCACTACTCCGTCGGCACGGCCGACATCGAATATGCGTTTCCGTTTCTCGCCCCGGGCGAGTTCGGCGAACTCGAGGGAATCGCGCATCGCGGCGACTTCGACCTCCGCAGCCACATGGAGGGCAAACTCGTGCGGCAGGACGGCGCGCTCGTCGTGGAGATGGGCCCCGACGGCAAGCCACGGCACAAGGGGAGTGGCAAGGACCTCTCCTATTTCGACGATGTCACACGCGAGCGCTACGTGCCGCACGTGATCGAGCCCTCGGCCGGCGCCGACCGGGCGGTGCTCGCGTTTCTCTGCGACGCCTACCACGAGGACGAGGTGCCCGACGAGGACGGCAAGCCGCGGAGCCGCACCGTGCTCAAGCTCCATCCGCGGCTCGCACCGCTCAAGGCCGCGATCCTGCCGCTGGTGAAGAAGGATGGCATGCCGGAGGCGGCGATCGACCTCTACCGGAAGCTCAAGCGACACATGCCCTGCATGTACGACGAGAAGGGCTCCGTCGGGCGGCGCTACGCCCGGCAGGACGAGGCCGGCACGCCGTGGTGCCTCACGATCGACGGCCAGACCCTCTCCGACCAGACCGTGACGCTCCGCGACCGCGACTCCCTCGTGCAGACGCGGGTGCCGATCGCCGAGGTGGTTGGCCTTCTCACCGACCGCCTCACGTAGGACAGTCTTCAGCCTGTCATGCCCAACTCAGTCTGTCGTGTGTGAGCCATGCGTGCTGCGATCGCCACCGTCTGTTCGCTCGACGCGTCGCTCGAGACGATCCTCGAGGACTACGCCGCGGGCCATTGCGACGCGATCGACCTCTGGCTGGGGCACGCCGAGGGGTTCCTGCAGCAGCACGGTGTCGCGGCGCTACGGGATCGACTCGCGCACCACGGGATCGCGCCCGTGGCCGCCAGCTTTCAAGGCGGCCTGCTCACGAGCCAGGGGGAGGCCCGGCTCGAGCACTGGAAGCATTTCGATACGCGGCTGCCCATGCTCCGCGACCTCGGCATCCCGGTGCTCGTGATCGCCGGCGACGTGTTCGGGCCGCTCGCGCCGCAGGATTTCGGCCGCCTCACGACGAGCCTCGTCGAGGCGGCGAAGCGGGCGGCCGACTCCGGCATCCGGCTCGCCCTGGAGTTCGACGCCCGGGCCAGCTTCCCGAACAACCTCCAGTCGGCCGTGGCACTGGTCGAGGAGGTCGGCTCGCCGGCCCTCGGACTGTGCCTCGACTGGTTTCACTACACCGTGGGGCCGAGCAAGCCGCTCGACCTCGGCCTGCTCACGCGTGAGAACCTTGCACATGTGCAGCTCTCCGACATCACCGACGTGCCGCGCGAGATGGCGAGCGACGCCGATCGGATCCTGCCCGGTGAGGGCTCGTCGCCGCCGGACGACCTCATCGCCCGCCTCAAGGCGATCGGCTACACGGGTGCCGTCGCCGTCGAACTCCACAATCCCGCGCTCTGGCGGGTGCCCCCGCGGCAGTTCGGCGAAATCGCCACGACGGCGCTGCGGAAACTGCTGGGCCTGGCAGCGTAGGACAGGCTTCAGCCTGTCTGCCCAACGTAGGACAGGCTTCAGCCTGTCTGCCCAACGTAGGACAGGCTTCAGCCTGTCATGATTCTCGACAGGCTAAAGCCTGTCCTACGTCTCATATTCCTTGAGCAAATTGCTGCGGGCCTCGATCTCGTCGATCGGCCGCAGATGATTGTCAACGCCGGGCGGCAGGATCGAGAAGTGCCGGGAGCCGGTCAGGGCGTCGACGACCTCGTGGCAAAAGCCGGGGTGCGTCACCCAGAGCGCGGGATCGTAGCGACGCAGATCGACCGCGACGGAGTAGGTGCGCAGCGTCTTGCGCCGCCGTTTCACGTATTGGGGGAAGTAGGAGAGCGCGAGTTCGCGGAGGGAGCGGTAGATCGGATCTCGGTACCGCAGGAAGGGGCTGTTGCTCTTGGAGATCGCCCCCCAGCAACGGTCGCGACGGAACAGGGCCACGACGTGATCGACATCGCCTCGGGCCGCGCCCATGTCCATGACCAGCGGCGGCTCGCCGGTGACCCACAATGCATACCCGGCCACGAACGCGGCCTCGACGCAGTGGGCCTCACCGCGCCGTAGGGCCTCGGTCACGCTGCGGGCCGTCGGGCCGTCGCGTTCGGCGTTCCACCGCAGCGCGTTCACGAAATCCTGGATCCGCTCGGGGGTGCGGAGCGTCGCGACGCGGGCTGCCAGACGCAGGCCACCGCCAAGCGGGGGAGCGGCCGAGCGTCGCCCGGCGGGGCGGGGTGGGGGGCGGGGGCGTTTGCGAGGCATGCCTTGAGATCCAGGCCCGCCCGCGGCTCGCACTGGCGACGGGCTGAACCGTAGAATAATGGGCAATGGTTCGCCCACAACCTCTCGGGAGACGAAACGGAATGTCGTCGCGTGCGCGTACGCTCATTGTGGTCGCGGGTGTGGTGATGGCGGTCGCGGTGCTCGGCTCAACGCCGGCGCACGCGTGGCCGTGCCGGTGGCGTGCCAGCTTCTGCGGGCCCGTCGTGAATCCCTGCCTGCCGCTGTGTGCGCCCGCGCCGTGGTCCTATCAGCCGTTATGCGGGCCGACGTTCTGCAGGCCAGGGTGGGGCTACGGCGGCTGGGGCTTCGATGGGTGTGGCTTCGGCGTCACGAGCTATCGCGTGGTCTCCTACTCGACCCCCGGGTTCTGGTGCGGATCGTGGTATCCCTGCGTCGTGCCTCTCTATGCGGGCGGTCTTTATTCCTTCTACCCCGTTCCGATCTACCCGGGGCCGGTCTTCCGGCCATGGGTGCCCTTCGCGCAGCGGCCGGCGGCTCGAGTGACGCAGGTCGCGGTGCGGCCGGTCGGGGCCGTGCGGGTGGTGAACCAGGCGACGCGGCTGCGGGCGGCCAAACTCGTGGCGATCGGCGACCGGCATCTCCGGTCGGCCGTGGCGGACCGTGCGAAACTTCGGTCGGCCCTCGATGCCTACCGTCGTGCGGAGACGATCGCCGCCGACGAACCCGACACGCTCCTGCGGCAGGCGCTCGTGCTCACGGCGCTCGACCGGCCCGACGACGCCGAAGCCGCTTTGCGCAAGGCTGCGGCCATCGACGGGCGGCTCGCCGACGCTCCTGCCCCGGCGGCCGTCGCCGCGCGGCTGCCCCCCGATCCGGTGTTCGGTGATCGGCCCCTTGGATCGCCGTCGCCGCTCGCCGCCCGCAGCGCCGGCCTCGTGGCCGGAATCTTCGGTGCCGAGGGTGGTGTGGGCGACGGAGCCAACTGGATCGCCGACCGCTGGGCGCGGCGCTGGCCCGACGGCCGCGGCCTCATCGCCGCCAAGTAGGACAGGCTTCAGCCTGTCAGATCCGACGTAGGACAGGCTTCAGCCTGTCAGAAACCGACGTAGGACAGGCTTCAGCCTGTCAGAACCAATGACACGCTTCAGCCTGTCCTACAAGGCAGCAGCGTGTATCCTTTTGCGCATCATGCCGCCTGCTGCACCTCCGCTGTGTCCCCGGATCAATCTGGCCTCCCCCGACGGTCGCGCCCGGCTCGCCGCGCTGCGCCGCACCCTCGCGTCGCAGGGCGAGCTCGTCAGCCCCGCGGGTCTGCAGCGGACGATCGACGTGTTCGGCGCGCCGCTCACGCCGCGGCAGGTGGTGGAGAAGATTTGCGCCGATGTCCGGGAGAAGGGGCTCGAGGCGTTGCTCGACTACACGCGGCGCATCGACCGGGCCGACGTGACGGCCGAGACGCTCGTCGTTCCCGCAGCCACGCTCGCCGCGGCCCATGCGGCTGCGGCACCGGAATTTCTCGCAGCCATCCGCAGGATTCGCGACCGCGTCGCGACGTTCCAGCAGGCGGTGCTCTGCCGCGATGTCGAGGTATCACTCCCCGGCGGCGGCTGCCTGCGCCAGCGCTACCTGCCGCTCGACAGGGTCGGCGTGTGCGTGCCCGGGGGCGCGGCGGCCTATCCGTCGACGCTGCTCATGACCGTCGTGCCTGCCCAGGTGGCGGGCGTGCGGGAGATCGTGGTCGTGGCCCCGCCGACGAGGTTCGGCTCCGACAACGCCCACGTGCTGGCCACGTGCCACGAACTCGGCGTCACGACCGTGCTGCGTGCCGGCGGCCCCCAGGCCGTGGCGGCGCTCGCTTACGGCATCGAGGGCGTGGGCCGCGTGGACAAGATCGTGGGCCCCGGCAATCTGTTCGTGGCCCTCGCCAAGGAGCACGTCTTCGGCGACGTGGCGATCGACTCGATCGCCGGGCCGAGCGAGATCGTGATCGTCGCCGACGCCGCCGGCCACGCCGCGTGCATCGCCGCC
Organism: Pirellulales bacterium; assembly: GCA_040397685.1. Lineage (GTDB taxonomy): Bacteria > Planctomycetota > Planctomycetia > Pirellulales > UBA1268 > RGVT01. Next base: position 25,501 of record JBBAVM010000033.1, on the reverse strand, counting down.
GACATGCTCGCCCAGGCCGAACACTCCCCCGGCTCCGCGATCCTGCTCACGGCCGATGCGGCTCTGGCCGACCGCGTGGCGGAGGCGCTCGCCGCGCAGGTGGCGACGCTGGAGCGCGGCGACCTCACGCGCGACAGCCTGGAACGCTTCAGCGCGATCGTCGTCACGCGGAGCGACGTCGAGTCGGCCGCCCTCGCCGACGACATGGCCGCGGAGCACCTGTCGATCGACACCGCGGATCCGGAGGCGACCCTCGCGACGATCCGCCATGCGGGCGCCGCATTTCTCGGGCCCTCGAGCCCGGTCGCCGCGGGCGACTACGCCGCCGGCCCGTCGCACGTGCTGCCCACGGGCGGCACGGCCCGCTTCGCGGAAGGCCTGTCGGCAAACTCGTTCCTGCGCGGTGGCAGCGTGATCAAACTCGCGCCACGTGACCTCGCCGACATCGCCGCCGACATCGCCACGCTCGCAAACGTCGAGGGCCTCACGGCGCATCGTCGCAGTGTCGAAGCCCGCACGGGGTGACGTGAGGTAGGCCTGCGTGCCTTGGCCTTGGGTAAGAACGCGCCGGCTCGTGACTGCCCAGCACCTCTCGCTTGACGTTCGCCTCGGCCCTCCCGGCCTCGGCTCTCTGCGTGTCCGCTTCGCTTTCGCCATCCATGGCTGCGCTCGCTCCCACAGCCCGCTCGAGGGCATGGGCAGCCACGAGCCTCCTCAACTGGAGCAAGACGGTCCCTCGCTAGCGCTTCGGGCTTCTGTTCCAGGGGAGGCGAGGGGTTGCCCCTACCATTGAGCCGGCGTGGCCGACCAGCGGAGCCATGGATGGCGCAGCGCCAGTCGGTCAGAGTGAACGCAGCCCGGAGGGCGTAGTGAACGTCCGGCGAGATGGTACGGGGCAACCCCGAAGCCGGATTGGGCGAGTCGAGCGATGCGCCGGTTGTGCCGGTTGTGCGGGCGGGTGCCGGGAGCGCCAGAGCCGTGAGGTAGACTTCGGGGCATGAATCCGACTCGGTCCGCCACGCAGCCGCTCGTTCGCCCCGACATCGCCGCACTCGCCGGCTACGTGCCGGGCGAGCAGCCACAGGGGGGAAAGTGGATCAAGCTCAATACGAACGAGAATCCCTATGCGCCGTCGCCCGCCGTGGCCCGGGCGCTTGCGGCCACGGCCGCGGGCCGCACGCTCGCGAAGTATCCGGATCCACTCGCCACCGTGTTTCGACTGCGGGCGGCCGAGGTGCTCGGCGTGGATCCCGATTGGATCCTGTGCGGCAATGGGAGCGACGACCTGCTCACGATCCTCGTCCGCACGTTCGTGGGGGCGGGGGAGTGCCTGCGGATGCCCTATCCGAGCTACATCCTCTACCGCACGCTCGCCGGCATCCAGGGCGCCGGGTGTGACGAGTTTCACTACGATCGCGATTGGTCGCTCGCCGATGGCTTTGCGGCCCCGCGGACGGCCGCCGGCGACGACGTGAAACTCGCGATCATCGCCAACCCGAACAGCCCGTCGGGCACGCTCCTGCCGCCGGCGCGGATCCGGGAACTGGCCGCGCAGCTTCCCTGCGCCCTCGTCGTGGACGAGGCATATGGCGACTTTTCCGACACGAACTGCCTCGGCCTCGTGAAGGAGAACGACCGCGTGATCGTGACGCGGTCGTTCAGCAAGTCGTATGCGCTCGCGGGGTTGCGGTTCGGGTTCGCCGTGGCCCAGCCGCACGTCGTCGAGCAACTGCTCAAGGTGAAGGACTCGTACAACTGCGATGCCCTCTCGATCGCCGCTGCCACGGCGGCGATCGACGATCAGGCGTGGCTGGCCGACAACCGGGCGAAGATCGTCGCCACGCGGCGGCGGCTCACCGATGCGATGCGGGCCCTGGGCTACGACGCCGTCGAGAGCCAGGCGAATTTCGTGTGGTGCACGCATCCCGAGCGGCCGCACAAGCCCGTCTACGAGGCGCTGAAGGCCCAGGGGGTCCTCATCCGCTACATGAACTACGCCGGCTGGGGCGACGGCCTGCGGATCACCGTCGGCACCGACGACGAGATCGACGCCTTTCTCGCCTGCCTGAACACCATCTGACCCGCACGAGACCCTGTGCACGAGACCCTCGTATGGCCCGCACCGCCTCCATCACCCGCAACACGACCGAAACGCAGATCACGCTCACGCTCGGCCTCGACGGCACCGGCAAGGCCGACGTCGCGACCGGCCTGGGTTTCTTCGACCACATGCTGACGCTGCTCGCGGGCCACGCCCTCTTCGATTTCACCGTCCGCTGCACGGGCGACCTGCACGTGGACGGCCACCACACCGTCGAGGACGTGGGCCGGGCGCTCGGACTCGCGCTCAAGGATTGCCTGGGCGAACGCCGCGGCATCCGTCGCTACGGCCACGCGATCATCCCCATGGACGAGGCGCTCGCCACCGTGGCCGTCGATCTCGGCGGCCGGGCGGCGTGCGTCTTCGCCGTGGACTTCCCGGTCCCCACGATCGGCGCGTTCGACGCCCAGCTCGTCGAGGTGTTCTGGGAGAGCGTGGCGGCGACGGCCGGCATGAACTTCCACGCCATCCTCCACCACGGCCGCAACGGCCACCACATCGCCGAGGCCGTGTTCAAGGCCGCGGCCCGGGCCCTCCGCGCCGCCGTGGAAGCCGATCCCCGCCAGCCCGGGATTCCGAGCACGAAGGGCACGCTCGCCGGGTGATTCCGCCGCTATCATGGCGGGATCATGGAACCGATCGATTCCGGTCTGCATGCTGCGGGGCTGACGGAGTTTCTCGTGCCGCTGGCGGAGGTGGGGTCGGACCTGGGGCCGGGCTCCCGGCTGGGCGACGTCACGATCGTGCGGCTCGTCGCCGAAGGCGGCATGGGCCGCGTGTATGAGGCCCTGCAGGGGATGCCCTGCCGCACCGTCGCCGTGAAGGTGATCCGCCCCGGTGTGCTCACGCCTGCGGCTGCACGCCGCTTCGAGCACGAGGCGCAGATCCTCGGCCGGCTCACCCATCCCGGCATCGCCCGTATCTATTCGGTCGGCATGCAGACGCTCGCCGGTGGGGCGGTGCCCTACTTCGTGATGGAATACGTCGAGGATGCGAGGTCGATCACGGCCTATGCCAATGAACGCGACCTCGGCACCCGCGACCGCGTTGTCCTGTTTCGCGAGGCCTGCCGCGCGGTTGCCCACGGCCACCAGAAGGGAGTGATCCATCGCGATCTCAAGCCGGGCAACATCCTCGTCGATGCGGCCGGGCATCCCAAGGTGATCGACTTCGGCGTGGCACGGAGCACCGACGCCGACGTGACCCGGGCCACGATGCTCACCGACGCGGGCCAGTTGGTCGGCACGCTGCAGTACATGAGCCCGGAGCAGTTCGACGGCGAACTGGATGAGATCGACGTGCGGGCCGATGTCTACGCCCTCGGCGTGGTACTCTATGAACTGCTCACCGGCAAGCCGCCCTACGACGTCGCACGGCGGCCTGTCTATGAAGCGGCCCGCATCGTGCATGAGACGGAGCCCCGGTCGCTCGCCACGGTGAACCCCGGGCTGCGTGGCGATCTGGCCACGATCGTGGCCAAGTGCCTGGAGAAGGACCGCATCCGTCGCTACTCGAGTGCCGCGGAACTCGAGGCCGATCTGGGCCGTTTCCTGCGCGGTGAGCCGATCGCCGCCAGCCCGCCGGGGCTCGTCGATGGGTTGCTTCGGCTGGCCCGCCGCCACCGGCTCGCGGCGGGGGCGGCAGTGGCGGTGACGAGCACGTTCGTCGCGGCGACCATCGGCATCTCGATCTTCGCGGTCCAGGCGGAGCGCGAACGGCGCAGCGCCGTGGCCGAGCGGGAGCGGGCGAACGACGCCAGCCGGGTGGCGACCGAGCGGCTCTACGTGGCGAACCTGCGGTCGCTGCAGGCGGCCCTCGACTCCCGGAACACCAGGCTGGCACGGAGGCTCTTCGCCGACAACCTGGCGATCACCGGCAGCCCGCCGCCCCTCGAGATGCGCCTGCTCGGGGCGGGGCTCGACGACGCTCTCGCCGTGCTCGACCTCGAGCGGAGCGCGGTGGAGACAATCCGATACAGCCCGGATGGTGGCGTGCTTGCTGCAATCGCGGGTGAGTTGCCCTCGATCCCGGATGATCAGGTGGGCCCGGTGGTTCGCCGGTCGATGTTTGCCAATTTGCACTGGACGATGGACTTCTCGGATGGCAGGAGAGCATCTTTTTTCAAGTGCTCGGGAGCTGGGGCGTATGAGCCGCTGGCCCCTCCCGATGCGGCGTGGGTGTGGCAGTGGCGGGCCGAGAGGGGTGATATGACTCCCTTCGAGGGGCCGATGCACGGGCATGGCGTCGTGCTCGCTGTGACGGCGGATGGCGGGCGCGTAGCGGCACACGCAGGCGACGGCACGGTGCACTTGGTCGATGCGGGCACTGGCCATGTACAGGCCATGGTCGAGGGGCATCGGGGCCGCGTGGGCAAGGCCTTCTTCACCGGCGATGGCAGCCGCCTCGTCTTGCAGGTGCCACGGGGATCGCTCGGCCTGTGGGACGCGAGCAACGGCTTGCCCGTGGTGGGAAATCATCTCGCAGAAGAAGGAACAGACGTTTTTCTTGTGAGTCCGGACGGTGCGCGGCTCGCCGTCGTCGATCGCCTCCCAATCGGCTCCGCGGACGGTGCCCGACGGACGATCCGGCTGCACGCGACCGCCGATGGGCGCGAACTCGCGGCGATCACGCTCCCCTCGGTCGCTCAGGTTTCTGCGACGACGATGGCGTTCAGTCCCGACGGCTCCCGGCTGGTGACTGCGAGTGACGATGGAGAGCTTCGGGTGTGGGACACGGACACCGGAAGCGAGATCGCGAGGCTCCGCGGGCATACGGCGACGGTGACCGCAGTCGCGTACAGCCCCGATGGCGGGCAGGTCGCGACGGGGGCGGCGAACGGTGCGATCCGCCTCTGGGACGCCCGCACGGGTGCGGCCGACCGGGAACTTCTGGCCCATGACAGCGCCGTGATGACGCTCGCGTTTCAGCCCGACGGCACGCAGCTCGCATCAGGATCCCACGACGGAACGGTGCGGATCTGGCCGCGGGCCGGCCGGCAGCGGCTGGCCGACATCTCGGGTCCGGCGGGCATCACCGCCGCCGCGTTCAGCCCCGACGGGAGCCTCCTCGCGATCGCGCCTCGAGGCGGGGGAACCGTCGAGATCTGGGATCCACGCACCGCGGAACGCCAGTTCGTGCTGGATGCCGCCGGAGCGGTCGTGAAGCGGATCGTGTTCGCACCGCTGGGCGGCCGGATCGCCGCGGTGCTCGAGACTCCGGCGGGCGAGCCGGATGTTCGCGTCTGGAGCGTCTTGGACGGTGGGCTCGTGGCCGGGATCGGTCCGCACGAACGCGGTGTCGCGGCAGCGGCGTTCAGCCCCGATGGCGACCGCCTGCTGACGACGACTGCGACCGGCGGAGTGCGGCTGTGGGAGGCGGCGTCGGGACGACGGCTGCTGGAGTTTGCCCGGCCTGACGCGAGGATGAGGCATGCCGACGCGGGGGCCGCGTTCGGGGATGGCGGCACGAAGATCGTGTCGGCGCTGCCGGAGATTCTCGACGTCGCGACCGGAGCGGTCGTGGGCGAACTGCCGTCGCGGGGCAATGTGACGGTGGTCGCCATGAGCCCCGATGGCCAGTTGGTCGCCAGCGGCGTCGCGAGCGGCACGGTGTACCTGAATCGCCTCGGAAGGGAGAGGGCTGTATCCATGAAGTTGGCGGGGCACTCGCGGCCCGTGCGCGCCGTTGTGTTCGACGCCGACGGCACCCGGCTCGTGACGGCGAGCGACGACGGCACGGCGCGACTCTGGGACACCCGGAAGGCGTCCGAACTGCAGGTGTTCAACGGCCACGAAGCTCCCGTGGCAGCGGTGGGCATCACGCCCGATGGGAGTCGCGTGGTGACGGGCTCGCGCGACGGCACCGTGCGCGTCTGGGATGCCGCGTCGGGATTCGAGGTCTGCAGGCTGTCGGGGCAGGCCGACTCGCCCGAGTCGGTCGCCCTGAGCCCCGACGGCGCGCTGCTCGTGACGGCGACGCCCCAGGGCGTCGCCCGCATCCAGGGGCTCTCCAACGCCGACGTCACTCGCGCCCGCTCGGCGGGAGTCGCGGCGCAGGCTCGGCCAGCGCCCCGAGAAACGCCTCGAGGTCGGCCAGATCCTGACGGTTGAGACCCAGCGGTCGGAGCAGGGGTGACTTCAGCGGCAACCCCGGGTCGTCGCGCTCGTACGGCTGCCGCTTGAGCGTCACCATGCCGGCGTTGTACATCGCCAGCACGCCGCGCAGTTGAAACATGCCGGTATGCATGTAGGGGGCGGTGTTGGTCACGTCGCGGAGGGACGGGGTGCGAAACCGTCCCTTGTCGGCGGGGTCGTGGGTGACGCCGAAGCGACCGAGATCCTCGTTGCTGCGCCCGTGGAAACTCAGGCCGAGGTCGTGGAATTGGCCATCGCTGAAGACGGGGCCATGGTGGCAGTTGAGGCAGCGGCCCTCGCGGCGGAAGAGATCGAGCCCGAGCAGTTCGGCATCGGAGAGGGCCGCGTGATCGCCGCGCAGAAAACCATCGAACCGCGACTTCCCGCCCACGATCGTCCGCTCGAAGCACGCGATCGCCGCGGCGACCGCGGCGAATTCGAGGGGCCGGCCAGGAAACGCCTCGGCATAGCGGGCGCTGTGGGCGGGGTCCGTGGCGACCGCGTCGATCACGTGGTCCGGCGTCGCGGCCATCTCGAGCGGATTGGTGAGGGCCTCGGCGACCTGCGTCTCCAGGGTCGCCGACCTCCCGTCCCAGAAGAGGTGGCGCTGGAAGGCGGCGTTCATGATCGTCTGCGTGTTGCGTCCGGCGATGGTTCCGTGCGGCACGCTCACCCCCTTGCCGTCCGCCCAGCCCCGATCGGGCTGGTGGCACGAGCCGCACGACATCCCGCCGGTTTTCGACAAGCGCGGATCGAAGAACAGGCCGCGGCCGAGCGCCGCCTTCGCGGTGGAGGAGGGGTTTGCCTCCGGATGGTCCACCGCCGGCAGAAGCCCGAGTTCACGCCACTCGACGCCGGGATCGACGTGCGGGGCGGGCCAATTGGCGGGAGCGGCCGCGTAGGCCTGCCGGAGGTGGCGGATGAGCGCGGTGCGCTCGGCCGGCGTGCGTTCGGCTCGGGGCGGAATCTTCACCGCTGCCGCCGGGCCATCGGCCCGGAGTCCGACCGCCACGAGGACGGCGAACATGCCGGCAAGCGGGATTGCCATGACGTGGCGCGGCCGCTGGACCATCGCGCGGATCACAACCCGGATCACGAACTGGATCATGGCTGAGGCACGGTGTCGCCCGCCTGGACGGTGAGCATGGCGGCGACGACGTCGGGCGACGCGTCTTCACCGAGGAAGCGGACCGATGTATCGGCGAAGAGCACGTTGGCTCCGCCCACATGGAAGGCGTAGATGCCGCCGTTGTTGCTGCCGTTCACGAGTTGCGGGCCGGGCGCGACGGATTGGTTTGCAAGGTCGGGCTGGGACGCATCGAGGCGGAACCCGGTGCAGTCGTTCGTGTTCGGGTCGGCCCAGCCGCACAGGCTGACGTAGTATTTCAGGCCGGCGGGGCTCGAGAGTGTGCCGGAGTTGGGAACCATCCTGCCGAAGGCCCACACCTGCGGCCGGGCAGCCGACTCCACCACCGAGATGCTCTGGGCGGTGCCATCGGTCATCTGCCGTAGTTGACGACCCTTCCGGCCGGGCGTCGTCGTGCCGGCGAAAAAGCCGAGCTTGTTCGTCGGATCCGGAGTGCCGACGATCGGCGGCGTCGCCGTCCAGAGCCCCGGGTTCGGGCCACTGGAGCCCATGTAGTCGGCCGCGGCGGCACTCCAGGCGGGCGACCCGGTCTTGAACTTGGGATGCTGGAGCGGCCCACCGGCCGTCGCCGGGCAGTTCATGAACGGGAGCGGCGTCTGCACCGCCTCGCGGTTGTTCACATGGTTCCAGAGCACCGTGTAGTCGTAGAGACCCGCGAGCGGATGCTGGTCCATATAGGGCAGCATCTGCGCGCACCAGAAGTGCCGCACGCTGCCGGTGGAGACCGTCGTCGGGAAGAAGTCCCGGGCGGCGTGATGATTGTGGAGCCCGATGCCGATCTGGCGGAGGTTGTTCTGGCAGTGGGTCCGGCGGGCCGCTTCGCGGCTCGTCTGCACGGCGGGGAGCAGGAGGCCGACAAGCACGCCGATGATGGCGACCACCACGAGCAGCTCTATGAGCGTGAAGCCCGCGATCGGTTTCGTCCGCATGGCAGGTGACAGGCTGAAGCCTATCCTACGGGTGACAGGCTGAAGCCTGTCCTACGGGTGACAGGCTGAAGCCTGTCCTACGGGTGTTTTACTCGTTGACGTAGGTTTCGAGGAACCGCGCGAGGCTGTGGAAGTCGCTGCCACGCTCGACGTAGCGTACCACCGTGACGAGCGTGTTTGGATCGACGAGTTCGGCGAACGGGACATAGTTCAAGTCGAGCTGGCCCGAGACGCTCACCATCACGCCGTCGAGCCCCCGCTCGGCGAGGGCCCGATAGGCTCCCACCCCCAGCTGGCTGCCGAGCATGACGTCGAAGGCGTGCGGCTTGGCGCACCGCGACTCGTAGCCGAGCTGCAGACCGACGATCTTCCGCGATCGGCCGGTCTGCTTCTTGAACTCGTCCGACGCGAGCTTGGCGAACATCCGCCCGAGCTGCACGTGGGAGATCGAGATGTGGCCGTGATCGTCGCGGGGAATCCCCTCGAGGGCCTTGGCCGGCAGGTACTCCGCGAGCCCCTCCGCCATCACGATCACACCGTACTGCTTCCCCTCCTGTTCCTCACGGACCCGCATCGTCTTCACGATCCGGCCCACGACCTCGTCGATGTTCATCACGGGCTTGATCCGAGTCTCGCCGTTCGGGCCCGTCACCGTCTCCTCGCCGCGGAACTTGCCGTGGATGTCCTCGACGCTGATCACGAGGCTCGCCTCACCGGCGATCGCGGCGCCGTAGGAGAGCCAGCCGGCGCTGCGGCCCATCGTCTCGCAGAGGAAGTACGCCCGGCTCGCCTCCGCGTCGTAGAGGAGGTTGCGGATCTCGCCGCCGAGCGTGTCCACGGCCGTGAAGTAGCCGAACGTGAAGTCGATGCCCATGTAGTCGTTGTCGATCGTCTTCGGCAGGTGGACCACGGGGATCCGTTTCGATCCCGCCGGCAGGCGGTCCTGGAACAGCTTGAACTTGTTGGCAGTCTTGAGCGTGTCGTCGCCGCCGATCGAGATCAGCGCCTCCACGCCGAGCGACATGAGCCCTTCGTAGACGTTCTTCAGCGGCTGCACCCGCTCGGCATCGTCGAAGTGGCTGGGATGGGAGACGTGCTTGCCGGGATTGGTCCGCGCGGTTCCGAGCATGATGCCCTGGCCGCTCCGCGTCCGCTTGAGGAACTCGGGTGAGATCTTGATGTAGTCGCGGCCCTCAGCGAGCGGCTTCGCCGGGGAGAAGTCGGCGAGCGAGGAGTAGCCGTGTTTCATGCCCAGCACCTCGGTGCCCTCGCGCATGAAGGAGGTCGCCGCCGTCGAGATCACGGCGTTGGCGCCCGGGGCGGGGCCGCCGGCGAACAGGATGGCGACACGGCGAAACTGGTGGGCCGCCTTCGGCGGCCGCGAGAGCGACTCGGACATCGGGTTCCTCACTTGGCCAGAAGCACGCGCTCGACGAACGTGGTGTCTATCTGCGCGTCGTGGAAGGCGGTGTGCTGCAGGATTTCGAGGTGGATCGGGACCGTGGTTCGGATGCCCTCGACGCGGAGCTCCTTGAGGGCCCGGGTCATCGTGTCGATCGCCTCGCGGCGCGTCGGCTGGTGCACGATGAGCTTGCCGACGAGCGAGTCGTAGTGCGGGGGTACGACGTACCCGGTCGTGGCGTGCGAATCCCACCGTACGCCGAACCCACCGGGGGCGATGATCCGCTCGATCCTCCCGGGGTTGGGGCGGAAGTTGTGGGCCGGATCCTCGGCATTGATCCGGCACTCGATCGCATGGCCGCGGGGCACGATGTCTTCCTGACGCAGGCCGAGTTGCTCCCCGGCGGCGACCCGGATCTGGGCCTTCACGAGGTCGATGCCCGTCACCATCTCGCTGACCGGGTGCTCGACCTGGATCCGGGCGTTGACCTCGATGAAGTAGAAGTTGTCCTGTTGATCGACGATGAATTCGACCGTGCCGGCCGAATAGTAGCCGGCGGTCTTCGCCAGCCGCACGGCGGCCTCGGCCATCTTCTCGCGGGTCGCCTGGGGCAGCCGCGGCGACGGGCTCTCCTCGATGAGTTTCTGGTGCCGACGCTGCGTCGAGCAGTCGCGCTCCCAGAGGTGGAAGACGTTGCCGTGCTGGTCGCCGAGGATCTGGATTTCAACGTGCCGCGGCCGCTCGATGTATTTCTCGAGGTAGATGCCGGGATTGCCGAACGCCGCCTGCGCTTCGGCCGATGCCTGCTGCCAGGCGCTGGCGAGGGCGAGGTCGTTGGCCGCCACCCGCATCCCCTTGCCGCCGCCGCCGGCCGTGGCCTTGAGCAGCACCGGGAAGCCGATCTCGCGGGCGACTTTCACCGCCTCCTGCTCGCTGCCGATGATGCCGTCGCTCCCGGGCACCGTCGGCACGCCCGCCTCGCGGGCGAGGGCCCGGGCGGAGTTCTTGTCGCCGACCCGCTCCATCGCCTCGGGCGTGGGGCCGATGAAGCCGATGTCGCACGACCGGCAGACCTCGGCGAAGTGCGAGTTCTCCGAGAGGAAGCCGTAGCCGGGGTGGATCGCCTGCACGTTGCCGATCTCGGCGGCGCTGATCACGCGGTCGATCCGCAGGTAGCTGTCGGCGCTCTTCGCTGACCCGACGCAGATCGCCTCGTCGGCGAGTTCCAGATAGGGGGCCCCGCGGTCGGCCTCGCTGTAGATCGCGACCGTTTCGACGCCGAGCTCCCGGCAGGCGCGGATCACGCGGAGCGCGATTTCACCGCGATTGGCAATCAGGATCCGTTTGAACATGGGTGCGGAAAGGCCGCCAGGGCCGCCCTCGGGAACGGGGCTCAGGACCCCGGGTCGACCTTGATCAGCGGCTGGCCGAACTCGACCGGGGCCCCGTTCTCCACCAGGATCGCCACCACCTGGCCCGAGACGCCCGCGGGAATTTCGTTGAACACCTTCATCGCCTCGACGATGCACACGGTCTTCTCCGGGCCGATCCGGTCGCCGACCTTCACGAACGGCGGCGCGTCCGGGCCGCTCGCCTTGTAGAAGGTGCCCACCATGGGGCTCTTCACCATCACCATCCGGGAGTCGGCTGCCGACTCCGTGGCGGGGGCGGCTTCGGCGGCGGCGGCCCGCGGGGCGGCCCTCGCCGCGGGGGCGGACACGGCCACCACCTCGCCGCCGCGCTTGATCCGCACGCCGTGATCCCCTTGCTTGAGGTCGATTTCGGAGAGGTCGTGCTCCTCCATCAGCTCGATGAGCTGGCGCACCTTCTTGACGTCGAACAGATCGACCGACTTTTTCGCGGCACTCATGGGGGAGGGGCGTTCCTTTCCGGCGGAAATCCGTGAGTTTCGCGGCGAAGGTAGCCCGCGTGGCGGCTTTCAGTCAAGGTAAAGGGAGTTTGTCCGGCGCGCCGAGCGGCGATTCGCGGGCGGTCTGGCGGTTTTGTCAGCATTCGGAGCAGACGCATGGTGCCACGAGCAGCCGACGAGATTCCACCGGACCTGCCCCGGCTCGAGCCCCGCGCGCGGGACACGAGCAAGCGCGACTACGGCCGCGTGCTCGTGGTCGGCGGAGCGGTCGGCATGGCCGGCGCGCCCGCGCTCGCGGGGATGGCGGCGCTGCGGAGCGGGGCCGGACTCGTCGAGGTGGTCGTGCCGGAGAGCGTCGTCGCGATCGCGGCCGGATTCGATCCCTGCCTCATGACCCACGGCCTGCCGGCGGATGGCGACGGCGGGTTCGCCGGCGCGGCCGCCGAGGCGGTCGTGGCGCGGGCGGGCCGGGCCGACGTCGTGGCGGTGGGGCCCGGGCTCGGCCGCTCGCCGGCCGCGGCGGCGCTCGTGGCGCGGCTGTGGGCCGACCTCACACAGCCTGCGGTGTTCGACGCCGACGCGCTGTGGGCGCTCTCCCGGATCGACAGACCCAGGCTCGCGCGGCATGCCGGCCCCCGCAGCCTGACGCCGCACGCCGGCGAGATGCTGCGGTTCGTGGATCGTGAGGGCGATCCGGCTCGGCCCGCGGCGCCGGCGCGGCCCGCCCTCGAAACTGCCGCCGCGGCGCTGGCCGCGGAGATCGCCGCCATCGTCGTGCTCAAGGGGCCGGACACGCTCGTCACCGATGGCCGGCGGCACGGCCACAACGCCTCGGGCAATCCCGGCATGGCGACCGCCGGCTGCGGCGACGTGCTTACCGGTGTCATCGCCGCGCTTCTGTGCCAGCCGTTCGCGCCGGCGCGGACCGCGATGTACGACATCGTGCGGCTCGCCGTGTGGGTGCATGGGCGGGCGGGCGACGTCGCGGCCACGCGGGTGGGGGAAGTCTCGCTCGTCGCCACCGACGTGGTGGCCGGGCTTCCGGCCGCCGTCAGCGACGCCGTCGCGCCGCGAGCACGGCCATCCGGGTGACCTCGACGACGCCGTCGTCCCGCGCCACCCATAGCCGCCGCCCGGGCGCCGTGGCCACGCGGTGGCCGCCGGTGAACGAGCCGAACGCCGGCAGCACCACCGCGCCCGGCTCGGCGACGAAGCAGCGCTCCACCAGCCGATCGCCCCCCGGCGCGGTGATCGCGACCGTCGGATGCAGGTGGCCGGCGACCACGGTGCGGTCGCCCGCGGGGTCGCCGCGGGCGCTCGCCGGCTCGTGCACGAAGCGAAACGGCGGCTCGTCGAGCGCCCCGACGCAGGCGTCGATCCCGAGCCGCTCCGCCAGCGCCGTCGCGTCGGCGGCGAGCCCGCGGTCGTGGTTGCCGAGCACGAGCACGATCTCGGCCGCGATCCGCCTCCGGCAGTCGCGAAACTCCGCCCACACCGCGTCGGTGCAGCCGCCCTTCGCGTGGAGCAGGTCGCCGAGCACGACCACCCGCCGGGCCGCCTGCTCGGCCGCGAGCCGCACGAGCCGGGCGAGGTCTCCCTGCGCGCTCCCCTCGGGCACCGGGATGCCCGCCCGGCGGAACGTGGCCGCCTTGCCGAGATGCACGTCGGCGACGAGGAGCGTGGCCGTGGCCGGCAGGAAGGCCGCGCGGCCGGCGAGCAGCACGAGATCCGCGTCCGCCGCGGTGCCGATGTTCATGCGGGTTCTCCACCGGCCGCCTGCTCGAGTTCCCGCGCCATCTCGGTGATCCGTTCGAGCCAGCCCTGGGTCGTGAGCCGCGACTGGATCTGCTCGGCCCAGATCGGAAACGCCAGGGGCGAGAGCCGCGGGGGATCGACGATCACGATCTCCTTCGTGGCGATCCGCTCAAGTGCCGCGGCGAGGCGGCGAAACTCGAACTGCTGCTCGAGGACCTCGCGGCGGGCCTGCGCGAGGAGCATGTTGTCGGCGTCGTGCTCGGAGAGCACGTCGAAGATCAGGCCGGCCGACGCCTGCGTCTGCTTCTGCGACCGCCCTCCGCCGGCGACGAGGCCCGACACCCGGGCGATCTCGCGAAAGTGGCGTTTCGCGAGTTCGGTGCCGTTCAAGCAGGCGAGCAGGTCCTCGAGCAGGTTGGCCGGCGAGAGCAGCCGGCGCCATGTCGCCTCATCCGCGGCGAAGGCGGCGCGGCCGGTGATCTCGAGCCCCCAGTCGGTCGCCGCGAAGGTGAACGTGCCCGGCCTGCGGCTGGCGAGCCGCCAGGCGACGAGCGCGGCGAGCCCCTCGTGCACGAGCCGGCCCTCGAAGGGAAACAGGAACGCATGATGCCCCTCGCGCGACTTCACCCGCTCGACGAGCAGGGCGTCGGCGGTCGGCAGCCGGCTCCAGCGGGCCTGCGTCGCGAGGAGCGGCAGCACCGCCCGCACCTCCGGCGGCGCGCGGCGGTCGGTCGCCCCGCGGACGAGGTCGAGCACGGCGGCCGAGAGGAGCGTGGAGAGGGGCATGCGGCCGCCGTTCCAGCGCGGCACCTGCAGCCCCGGCGTCTGCCGCGACCGCTTCACCCATGCCGTGAGCCCGTCGAACCGGAACAGTTTCAGCGGCCGGCCGGCGAACAGGAACCGGTCGCCCTCGTTGAGCCGGGCGATGAACGACTCCTCGACCGTGCCCAGCCGCCCGCCGCGCAGCCACTTCACCTCCACGGTGGCGTCGCCCGTGATCGTGCCGATGTTCATCCGGTGCCGCCGCGCGATCGCGGGACTCGCGACGTACCAGCGGCCGAACCGTTCCTTGATCCGCGCGAAGTCGGGATAGGCCCGCAGGGCGGGGCCGCCTCGCGCGGCGAAGTCGAGCGCCCACCGCCACGAGCGGTCGTCGAGCGCGGCGAAGGCGTGGGTCGAACGCACCTCGGCCAGGAGTTCGTCGGCCCGGAAGCCGCCGCCGCAGGCCGTGCTCACGATGTGCTGGGCGAGCACGTCGAGCGCGCCGGTGAGCGGCGGCCGGGCCTCGACCCGCCCGGCGAGCGCCGCCGTGCGGGCCGCCGCGCACTCGATGAGTTCGAGCGCGTGCGTCGGCACGCACACCAGCCGGCTTGCGGCTCCCGGCGCATGGCCGCTGCGGCCGGCCCGCTGGAGCAGCCGCCCGATCCCCTTGGGGCTGCCCACCTGCAGCACCTGCTCGACCGGGCCGAAATCGACCCCCAGGTCGAGGCTGCTCGTCGCGACGACGCATTTCATCCGGCCGCGCTTCAGCCCCTCCTCGGCCTGCGACCGCAGCTCGCGATCGACCGACCCATGATGGAGCGCGACGACGCCCTTCCAGTCGGGCCGCGCGGAGGAGATCGCCTCGAACCACCGCTCCGCCTGCGACCGCGTGTTGGTGAACACGAGCGTCGTGGCTGCGCGGTCGATCGCGGCCACGACCTGCGGCAGCAGCCGCATGCCCATGTGGCCGGCCCACGGAAACCGCTCCATCGGCTCGGGCACGAGCGTCTCGATCGAGAGCCGGCGATCGATCGTGGCCGACACCAGCCGCGCTTCCGCGACCCGCGCGGGGCCGACGAGGGCGGAGACGGCTTCGGCGAGGTTCGCCAACGTCGCCGACAGGCCCCAGGTCACGAGCCCGGGCCGAAGGCCACGCAGCCGGGCCAGCGCGAGCTCCGTCTGCACGCCGCGCTTCGTCGCCAGGAGTTCGTGCCATTCGTCCACGATCACGGTCTGGAGCGGGGCGAAGATCTCGCGCGCCTCGTCGAGCGACAGGAGGATCGAGAGCGACTCGGGCGTGGTCACGAGCGCCGGCGGCCAGGCCGACTTGAGCCGCCGCCGGTCTGCGGCCGACGTGTCGCCCGTGCGCAGGCCCACCGTCCAGCCCGGCGCGACGCCGCCCGGACCGCGCAGCGGCTCCTCGAGGGCCTGCACGGTGTCGCTCGCGAGCGCCTTGAGCGGCGTCACCCAGAGCACGCGCACCCCCGGCTCCGGCGCGGCGCCGTCCGCGGCCGTCCGCGCCCGCTCGAGGGCGCCGAGCCAGGCCGCGAGCGTCTTGCCCGTGCCGGTCGGAGCATGCACGAGGCCGCTTTGGCCGGCTGCCATCGCCTCCCAGACCTCGGCCTGGAAGGGAAACGGCTTCCAGCCACGGCCGCGATACCACGCGCCGATCGCCGCGCGCTCCGGTGACGTGCCGCGGACCGACCGGCGGGGGGCACGCACCCGCGTCATCGCACGGCTCCCGGAGTCGAGGCGGCGTCGATCAACGCGACGAGGTCTGCGAGCGAGTTGGCGTCGGCGGGCTGCTTGTCGCGCCGCCAGCGCACGATCCGCGGAAACCGCACCGCCACGCCCGCCTTGTGCCGCGTCGAGCGCGACACCCCCTCGAACGCCAGTTGGAACACGAGCGTCGGCGAGCAGATCCGCACCGGACCGTGCTTCTCGAGCGTGGTCGCGCGGACGATCCGGTCCACCTCGACGATCTCGGCGTCGGTGAGCCCGGAGTAGGCCTTGGCGATCGTCACGAGCCGTCCCTCGTGCCACACGCCGAGGGTGTAGTCGCTGTGGAGTCCGGCCCGTCGGCCGTGTCCCGCCTGCGCGTACAGGAGCACGGCGTCGATCTCGAGCGGCTCGATCTTCCACTTCCACCAGTCGCCGCGGGTGCGGCCCGTGCCGTAGTCGCTGGCGAGCCGCTTGAGCATCAGCCCCTCGACGCCGCGCTCGCGGGCCGTCGCCCGGGCCGCCGCGAGCTCGGCCCACGTCTCGGCGTCGATCCGCGGCGAGAGCTGCAGCGTGGCGCCGCCGGCGGGAAACGTCGGCAGGGCGAACGTCTCGAGCCGTCGCCGCCGCTCGGCCAGGGGCAGGCCCCGGAGGTCGTGCCCCGACGCCTCGAGCAGATCGTAGGCCACGAAGGCGCAGGGGACCTCGGCGAGCACCTTCTTCGTCGCGCGGCGGCGGCCGATCCGCCTGGAGAGCGCCGTGAATCCCAGCAGGGTCTCCGCGCGGACCGCCAGCAATTCGCCGTCGAGCACGGTGCCATCGGGCAGGGCCGCGGCCGCGGCGACGATCTCGGGAAACGACTCGTTCGCCAGTTCCTCGCCCCGCGTCCAGACCGAGCAGCCCCCGCCGCGGCGCACGATCTGCACCCGCGCGCCGTCCCACTTCCACTCCGCCTGCCATTCCGTCGCGTGCCCGAGCGACTCCGGCGGCTCGTCGATCGCGGTGGCGAGAAAGAAAGGATAGGGCCGCTGCGAGTCGGCCGCCGTCGGCTCCGCGGAGAAGAGCCGGCGGTACTCGGCGGCGGTCTCGACGCCGCCCATGAGTCGGTGCGTCATCACGGCGGCATCGATGCCGGCCACCTCCGCGAGCGCCCGCGCGACGAGCGTTCGCGAGACGCCGACGCGGCAGCCGCCCGTGAGCAGTTTGTGCCACACGATCCGCTCGTCGGGCCCGAGTCGCCGCCACGCGTCGTGGACGAGTTCCTTCTTCCGCGCGTCGTCGGCGTCGCGCAGCGGCTCGATCGTGTCGCGGATCCAGCGGGCCAGGCCGCGGTCGTCCACCGCGGCCGCGGATGCACCGTGCGGCAGGACGAGGGCGAGCGTCTCCGCGAGGTCGCCGACCTGCGCGTAGCACTCCTCCAGCAGCCACAGCGGAATACCCGCCGCCTCCGCGGCCCACTCGCGGAGCAGCGTCGTGGACAGGCCCCGCGACTGCCGGCCTCCCGCGAGGAGCCGCAGCGCGCACGCGGCGTCGTCGTCCGGCGCGGTGCGGAAGTAGTCGGTGAGCGCGGCGAGCTTCTCGGTGGTGCTCGTCGTCGCATCGAGCCGCCAGTAGAGCGCCGCGAACTCCCTCATGCGGCTTCCTCGACGGCGGCTTCGGAATCGGTCTCACCCTGCGGGTCGTCTTCCGCTGGGCCGCCTTCGTCGTCGGGGGGAGGCTCGCCGGTGAACCGCGTGGCGAGCGGCGCGGCGTCGAGACCGCGGTCGCGCAGGAGCCGGGCGAGCGAGTCGCTCGCGCCGTGCGTCACGAGCACCCGCCGGGCCCCCGACGCCTCGATCGCGGCGAGCAGGCCTGGGAAGTCGGCATGGTCGGAGAGGATGAACCCGCGCTCGCAGCCGCGCCGCCGGCGGATCCCGCGCACCGTCATCCAGCCCGACGCCGGCGCCACGCGCGTCTCGCCGAACAGCCGCAGCCAGCGGCTGCCGGCCACCGACGGCGGCGCGATGACGAGCGCCCGGCCGTCGCCGACCCGCCGCGCCCGCGGCGGCACGCCGTCGATCGGCGGCAGCCGCACGCCGCTGTCGCGGTAGGCCCGCACCATCTTCATCACGGCGCCGTGCGCCACGATCGGCCCGATCGACGGATCGACGAGGGCCGCGATGCGCTGCGCCTTGCCGAGCGCGTAGGCGAGGATCACGCTCGTCCGGCCCGCCGCCTGGTTCTCGCGCCACCACGCATTGATCGCCGCGGCCACCGTCGCCGGCTCGGCCCAGCGGTAGATCGGCAGCCCAAACGTGGATTCCGTCACGAGCACGTCGGCCTCGACGTGCTCAAATGGATCGCAGGTCGGATCGGCCTGCAACTTGTAATCGCCGGTCACCACCCACGTGATTCCGGCGTGCTCGATCCGCACCTGCGCCGACCCGAGCACGTGCCCCGCCGAATGCAACGACACCTTCACGCCGTTGATCGAGATCGACTCGCCGAACCGGAGCGTGTCGATCACCGCCGATCCGCCGATCCGCTCCCGCAGCACGAGTTTGCCCCGGGCTGCGCACAGGTAGCGGTCGCAGCCGGGTCGCGCATGGTCGGCGTGCGCATGCGTGACGATCGCCCGCGGCACCCGCCGCCAGGGATCGACGTAAAAGTCGCCCGGCCGGCAGTAGAGGCCCGCGGGCGTGAGTTCGAGCAGGTCGGCCATCCCTGTAGCCTAGGCCCTGCCGCCGCGTCGCCCAACTCACCCCGGTAGGACAGGCTTCAGCCTGTCGTGGGATAGGCTTCAGCCTGTCATGCCTCAACTCGCCCAACCCGGCTCGTGACTGCCCAGCCCCCTCGCCGGACGTTCGCCTCGGCCCTCCGAGGCCTCGGCTCTCTGCATGTCCGCTTCGCTTCGCCATCCTGGCTGCGCTCGCTCCCATAGCCCGGCGAGAGGGCATGGGCAGCCCCGAGCCTCCCGGTACGGAAGCCCGAAGCGCAAGCGAGGGAACGGCCTTCTCCCTCGCTTGCGCTTCGGGCTTTCGTGCGGGGGAGCCTCGGAGCCGAAGTGGGCGTGTCGAGGCCTGACAGGCTGAAGCCTGTCCTACGTGATCGTCAGCGGTAGGCTTGCGCGCCGACGGCGGGGAAGCGGTAGCCGCCGAAGCCGAGCGGGGCGTAGACGGGCCAGTCGCCCGGCTTCACCCCCGGCGGAAGGCCGTACATCTTCCACGTGGGCGTCCGCGGGTTCGTGGGCGGCACGAAATACTTGGGCCGCTGACGGTGCCCGGTGATGTAGGGAGATCGTCCCGGCTGGTAGGGCGCCTGACGCTGCGGCGTGCCGTGCGAGAGCGGCTTCGGTTCGCCCACCCGGCTCACGTCGTCGGCCCGGGCAGCGAGCCCACCGCCGATCAGGCAGCCGAGGATCGCGGCGAGCGCGAGGGGGCGGACACGGGAAGAAGGCATGGGAAGCCGCTCCGGGAACGGGGACTCTCCGGGCAGTATCGGCACCCGCCGCCGACCGGCTTGGGGAAAAACGCGGCGGCCGGCCAGGCGGTCAGTCGGCCTTTTTCGGTTTCACGGGCCGTTTGGCCGGCTTTTCGGCCCGGGCGGCCTGCCACTCGAGCGCGACGGGCATCCCGAACACCTTCTCGAAGAGCTCGGTCCGGCGCTCGGCGCCCCAGATATCCACCTGCGGCTCGTCGTCGGCCGCCACCTCCAGCACGACGCGATCCCCCTCGATCCGGGCCACGACGTCGCGGACCTGCTGCGACCGGCTGCGGTCGAGGCCGCCGGCGAGGCGGAGGATCGCCGCCATGCGCTGGACGCGCTGCTGCTCCTCGGCGGAGAGGCGGGCGAGGTTCTCGTGTTTCCGCTTCGGCAGGGCGCCGCGGTGGTAGCGGGCGACGTTGGCGATGAGCTCGAGGTCGTGGGTGCGGACGCCGGGGAGGCGGCTGTTGCGGATGAGGTGGTAGCTGTGTTTGTGGTGCTGATCGTAGTTGATGACGTAGCCGACATCCTGGAGCCGCGCCGCGATCTCGAGGAGCGCGCGGTCGCCGGGCACGAGGGCGAGCGGCTCGGCGAGCTGCTCGTGGATGCGGCCGGCGAGCCGGGCGACCTGGCGGCCGTGCTCGAGCTCGCCGGAGCAGGCGGCGGCCAGCCTCTCGATCGCCTCGTCGCGGTGCCGGGGATCGGCGTGGGCCGCCGCGCCTCCGGTCGCGTCGTCGATCATTTCCCAAACCAGGCCGTCGCGCACGCCACGGGTGTGGATCACGAGCGTGTTGACGCGGAAGCGGGCGAGGAGGCCGTCCACGATCGTGAGCCCGGCGAGGATGATGTCGGCCCGGTCGGGAGTCATGCCGGGCATCGAGCGGCGGGCACGGAGCGGCATCTTCGCGAGCCGGTCGAGCAGGTGGCGGACTTCGGCGTGCGAGACCTTGTAGCCGGCGACGGGGATATCGACCTGCTTCTTCGCCGCCATCACGAGCTCGGCCAGCGTCGTGAAGGTGCCGCCGGAGCCCACCATGAAGTGCGGGGCGAAGAGCGGCCGCGTGGTCCGTTTCTTGAGGCATTCCACGACCTCGTCGGCGAGCCGGTCGAGGTCGGCCGGGGCGGCGTTCTCACCGAGGCCGAACTGCTCCGTGAGCCGCACCGCGCCGAGCGGCGTCGAGAAGATCGACTCGATCAGCCCGCCCGTGGCGAAGACGATCTCGGTGCTGCCGCCGCCGATGTCGGCCACGACGACGTTGCGGCCCGACAGGTCGAACGCATGCTGCACGCTCGAGAAGGCGAGCCGGGCCTCGCGGTCGCCGGGGATCACCTCGACCTCCAGCCCCACCTCCTCGCGGACCCGGCGGCAGAACTCCGGGCCGTTGCGGGCCTCGCGCACCGCACAGGTCGCGATCGTGCGCAGGGCCGAGACCTGGTATCCGGCCGCGATCTGCTTGAACGTGCGGAGCGCCTGGACAGTGCGGTCGATCGACTCGTCGTCGAGCCGGCCGTGGGCCGAGACGCTGCGGCCCAGCCGGGTCGGCTCCCGCTCCTCGTCGAGGATCCGGTAGGCGCCGCCCCGCAGCACCTCGACCACCATCAGGCGGACGCTGTTGGAGCCGATGTCGATCGCCCCGAGACGGGTCGTCATCTCGGACGAGAGATAGATCTGCTTGTCGGCGGTCAGCGGGGCGGCCATGCGTCGCGGCGGTCCTCTGAGCGTGATGCCCAATCATACCCTGCGTTTCCGGCCGGCCGTGCGTTTCCGCGGGCCGGCCTTCGGGTACACTCGGTCCCGTGCTGCCCGTCGCCCCTCCGACCATCTTTTCGCCCACCGGCCGCTGGACGCCCTCGAGCCCCGCGTGCGTGGCGACGGTCGGAAATTTCGATGGCGTCCACGTGGGGCATGCCCACATCGTCGCGCGGCTGGTGGCCATGGGCCGCCGGCTCGGCGTCCCTGCGGTCGTGCTGACATTCGATCCGCACCCGGCGGCGATCCTCCGGCCGGGAAACGCCCCGCCACCGCTCACGACGCCTGCACGCCGGGCGGAACTGCTGCTCGCGCTCGGCGTCGATGCGGTGCTCGTGCAGCCGGCCGACGAGCGGCTGGTCGCGGTCGAGGCCGAGGATTTCTACAGCGGGATTCTGCGGCAGCGGCTGGCCGTCCGCGGTCTCGTCGAGGGGGCCGACTTCCACTTCGGCGCCCGCCGGCGCGGCACGATCGACCTGCTCGAGCGGCTCTGCCGGGCCGACGACGTCGAACTCGAGACGGTGGGGCCCGTCACGCACGCGGGCGCGGCGGTGTCGAGCTCGCGGCTGCGCACGCTCGTGGCCGAAGGGCGGGTCGCCGAGGCGAACCCGCTGCTGACCGCGCCGTATCGCTGCCGGGGGCGGGTCGTCGAGGGCGCACGGCGCGGCCGCACGCTCGGCTTCCCCACGGCCAACCTTGCGGACGTCGCGACGCTCGTGCCCGGCCACGGCGTCTACGCCTGCCGGGTGGCGCTCCCGGGGTCGGGCCCGGCCTGGCCGGCGGCGGTGCATGTGGGGGCGAACGTGTCGTTCGGCGAGACGGCCGCCTCGATCGAGGCGCATCTGATCGGATTCGAGGGCGACCTCTACGGCCAGTGGCTCGACGTTGACTTCCTCGAGCGGCTGCGCGAGACTCGCCGCTTCGCATCGGTCGCGGAGCTCACGACGCAGCTCGCGAACGACGTGGAGGCGGCGCGGCTGGTCGTCGCGTCCGCCGGGACCGATTTGGCGACGAACCGGAGCAGGCATGCGACTTGACTGGGCGAGTCTTCTCGACGTGATCCGCGACGCGCGGACGTTCGTGCTCACGAGCCACGTGCGGCCCGACTGCGACGCCCTCGGCAGCGAACTGGGGATGCTCGGGATCCTCGAGGCACTCGGCAAGGACGTGCGGATCGTGAACGCCCAGGCGACGCCTCCGAACCTCACGTGGATCGACCCGGACCGCCGGCTCGAGTCTCTCGCCGAGGGCGTGAAGAAGGAGGATCTCGTCGGCCGCGACGTGCTCATCGTGCTCGACACGAGCGCCTGGGCCCAGCTTGGGGCGATGGGCGACGTGGCCAAGGCGATGCGGCCCAAGGTCCTCGTGATCGACCACCATGTGAGCGAGGACGATCTCTCCGATCGTTGGTTCAAGGACACGTCCGCCGAGGCCACGGCCCGGATCGTGTACGAGATCGGCCTGCGGCTGAAGGTGCCGCTCACGGAGCGGATCGCCACGCCGCTCTACGCCGGCCTCTCGACCGACACCGGCGGCTTCCGGTTTCCGAACGTGAGCGGCGAGTCGTTTCGCGTCGCGGCCCGGCTCGTCGATGCGCATGCCAATCCCACGGCGATCTACCGCGAGCTGTTCGAGCAGGATTCGATCGCCCGGCTCCATCTCGTGGGACGGACGCTGGCCGGGGCGCAGGTCTCGCACGGCGGCCGCGTGATCGTCTCCACGGTGCGACAGAGCGACATCAAGGAGGTGCAGGCACTGCCCGCCGACACCGAGGACCTCGTCAACCTCACGCTGGCCGTGAAGGGGACGGAAGTCGCGGTGATCCTGATCGAGCAGCCCGACGGACGGATCAAGACCAGCTTCCGCAGCCGGTGCAGCGTCGATTGCAACCTGCTCGCCGCGCGGTTCGGCGGAGGTGGCCACAAGGCGGCGGCCGGCGCGATTCTGCCGGGACCGTTCGAGACGGCCCGCGAGCAGGTGCTCGCCGCCGTGGACGAGGTCTGCCGGAACGCGTAACCCAGAGAGGCCATTCATGACGGCATCCAATCGGCGAAACTTCCTCGCGGAATTCCTCGCCCTCGCGTGCGGCGGGCTCGCGACGCTCACGCCGGTGGCGGCCGGCATCTGGGCATTTCTCGATCCGCTCCGGAGAAAGGGCGCCGCGGCGTCGTTTCTGCCGGTGACGGATCTCGCGGCGATCCCCGACGACGGCGTGCCGCGGCAGTTCGCGGTGATCTCCGAGCGCACCGATGCCTGGACGGGGTTCGCCGCCGAGCCGGTCGGTGCGGTCTACCTGCGGCGTGAGAAGGGATCGAAGATGGTCGAGGCCCTGTCGGCGACCTGCCCGCACGCCGGCTGCTTCGTGGAGATGGAGGGGACCGGCAGGTGCTTCCGCTGCCCCTGCCACAACAGCACGTTCACGCTCGACGGCGGGATCGTGGCGCCGAGCCCGAGCCCCCGGCCGATGGACGCCCTCGAATGCCGCGTCGCGAAGAACGGCGAGGTGGAGGTGAAGTGGGAGAAGTTCCGGGCCGGCGTGGCCGAAAAGGTCGTGCAGTAGGACGGTTCACGAGGCGCACCATGAAGATATCCGACACGCGTTCCTCCGGCGCTTGCAAGGGCCCCCTCGGCCGGTTGGCCGATTTTTTCGACGACCGCACCGGCTACCGGGCGGTGATGCACGAGGCGCTCTATGAGCGGGTGCCCGGCGGGGCCCGCTGGCGCTACGTCTGGGGCAGCACGCTCGTGTTCGCGTTCATGACGCAGGTGATCACGGGGCTCTTCCTCTGGGCGAGCTACTCGGCGAGCGCGCAGACCGCGTGGGAGAGCGTCTACTACATCCAGCACGAGATGACGGGCGGCTGGCTGCTCCGCGGCATCCATCACTTCATGGCGCAGGCGATGGTCGTGCTGCTCGCGCTCCATCTCCTCCAGGTGGTGATCGACGGCGCCTACAAGGCGCCGCGCGAGGTCAACTTCTGGCTCGGCCTCGTCCTCATGATGCTCGTGCTCGGCATGGCGCTCACGGGCTATCTGCTCCCCTGGGATCAGAAGGGCTACTGGGCCACGATCGTGGCCACGAACCTCGCGGGAATCGTGCCCGTTGTCGGTCCGTCGCTCCAGCAGCTCGTGATCGGCGGCACCGAGTATGGCCACCACACGCTGACGCGGTTCTTCGCGCTCCACGCCGGCTTCCTGCCCGGGGCTTTGATCCTGATGCTCGTCGTCCACCTCGCGCTCTTCCGCAAGCACGGCTTGCACGCGAAGCAGCCGATCACGCGGCCCGACGCGATGTTCTGGCCGGACCAGGTGCTCAAGGACGCGGTGGCGATGCTGGCCGTGATGGCCGTCGTGCTCGGCGTGATCCTGATGCCGGCGCTCAAGGCGATGCTCGCGGGCGAGCCGGTGCATGTGGGGCGCCTCGGCGCGGAGCTCGGGGCCCCGGCCGATCCCTCGCTGCCGTACGCCGCCGCCCGGCCGGAGTGGTACTTCCTGTTCCTCTTCCAGTTCCTCAAGGTCTTCGAAGGCTGGGGCGCGACGGGCGAGTTCTTGGGCGCGATCGTGGTGCCGGGACTGATCATGGGCGTCATGTTCCTGATGCCGATCCTCGGCAACTGGAAGCTCGGGCACCGCTTCAACGTCGCCTTCACGCTCGGCATCATCGCCGGCGCGGGGCTGCTCACCGCGCTGGCGCTCAACGAGGACTACTACGCCCTATGGGTGGACAAGGCCCCGCTCGCCGAAGCGCAGAAACTCTACGACGAAACCGGCGGCGACGCGGCGAAGCTCGCCGCGGCCCTCGGCGGCGACGCGGCGAAGATCGCGGTCGTCGAGCGGCAGTGGGAGAAGCTCGAGAAGATCCGCCATTCGCAGGCGTTCCTCGACGCCGCGAAGCAGGCCAGGCTCGACGCCGCCCGGGCCATCGAACTCGCCGGCCGCCCCGAAAAGATCCCGCCGGCGGGCATGCTCGAACTCGTGCGGGCCGACCCCCAGAGCCAAGGCCCGCGGCTCTTCGCCCAGCACTGCGCGAGCTGCCACGCCCACGTCGATCCGCAGTCGCCCGGTGCTGAAGCGATCCTCGCGAAGGCGTCGGCGGCCAACCTCTTCGAGTTCGGCCGGGCCTCATGGATGCGGGGCCTTCTCGATCCGGAGCAGGTGGCTGGGCCGGCCTACTTCGGCAACACCGCCCACAAAGAGGGCGACATGGTGAACTTCGTGAAGAACGACCTCGCCGACGCCGACACCTGGAAGCGCGACGACATCGAGGCGGTGATCACCGCGATGACCGCAGAGGCCGGCCTCACCGCCCCGGGCCTCGAGCCGGCCCTCATCGAGAAGGGCCGGGCCCTCGTCGCCGACGGCGAGCGCTGCGGCGGCTGCCACAAGCTCGGCGACAACGGCACCGACCTCGGCTCCGCCCCCGACCTCACCGGCTGGGGCTCGCGCGAATGGCTCGTGGGGATCATCACCG
>JBBAVM010000032.1:7650-30484 GCA_040397685.1 Pirellulales bacterium | reverse complement strand
CCCACGTGGGACAGGCTTCAGCCTGTCATGCCCCCCGTGGCTTCACCCTCGTCGAGCTCCTCGTGGTGATCGGCATCATCGGCCTCTTGGCCGCGATCATCACACCGGTGGTGATGCAGTCGCTGACGAAGGCCCGCAACGCCGCGATCAAAGCGGAGATCGACATGCTCCACATGGCGATGATGAATTACCAATCAGAATACGGCGTGCTACCGCCGTGCATCGACAGTCAGTTCGCCACAGCCCCGGTTGGCTACAAAAAAGGCGGTGAGGCCGCGAAGCACCTGCAGAGAATTTTCCCGCGCTGCGCCGACCCAGCCGCCCAACTGAACGGAGTCGGTTCGATACCGTTAAACCCATCTAATGCGCTCGTGGCCTGGCTGTCAGGATTCACGACGAATCCCACGAGTCCGCTGATTCCCGGCGGAGCGCGTGTCAAGCTCTACGACTTTGACAAAGCTCGGATCGACACCTCGACCGCCGCCTATTTCCCTTCAGGCAAACGTGGCAGTCCGTACATTTTTTTCGACTCGGGCAGGTACGGAACGCTAATTGCTCCGAATTCGTACTCGGACGGCACGAATGTCTATAGCCCCCAAATACAAACACTCGCGAATGGTGCTCAAGCGTTTTTCAATGCCGACACCTTCCAGATCCTCTCCGCAGGCCGCGACGAACAGTTCGGCACCGACGACGACCTCTCCAACTTCTGGCCCGGCACCAAGCGCGAATACCTCGATAGCCTGAAGGACTGATCATGAACTCCGTCCGCACGGCCTGCGTTAAACCAGTGCGGGGATTCACGCTCGTCGAGCTCATGGTGACGATCGCGATTATCGCGATCGTTTCATCGCTTGGGCTGGCGGGCCTCGGCGTGGCCAGGCAGCGAGCCAAGGCGGACCGCACGGAAATCACGATCCGTAAGATCCACGAAGCGGTGATGCCGCACTACGAGCAGTTCGCCAATCGCTCGTTACCCTTCCCCTCCTTCTCCCTCCCGGGCCAGCCGACTCTGCAAGCGATCACCAACAAAGGCCTCGGGATGATTGCCAAGCGTCGCATGATGGCGCTCGAACTGCCGGATGGATGGAGAGACCTTCGTCAATTCAATGGATCTGCGAACCTCGTGCAGGTTACCGGTACATCAGGGCTCACCTTGCCTCCGCCGTGGAGTCCGACCGACGTCTATCAGTCGGGCATTTCTCGTCGTTTTTACAGTGCGTTCACAGACGCCCAGGCCATTGCCTTTGGCCAAACTTACGGCGACTCCGAATGCCTGTGGCTCTCGGTCATGCAGGGGGGTTACGCCGACCCCGGCATCATCGGGCACTTCCGCGAAGATGAGTTTGGTGACAAAGACGGTGATGGCCAGCGCGAGTTTATCGATGGCTGGGGGCGACCAATCCGATTTCTCCGCTGGGCGCCGGCTTTTGTGTCGCGATACCAGCCTGATCCGACGGCTGGCGTTCCTGCCCACGACGCATTCGACCTCGCCGGTGTAGACCCGTTTGCTCAAACGACGCTCTTTCCGCTCATCTATTCAATGGGGCCTGATGGCCTGCCGGACATAGCGGGCCGAGATCAATCACCTCTCTCGATGTTCTCGTACCCAGAGGTCGGATATGACCCCTATTTTGCGATGCCGGTGGCCACCCCCAAGGACCAATCGCAGCGGTGCCATCTGACTTTTTCTATTCGTAATCCAGGAATCACAGTTAGGCTCGGGACCTACGGGATCCCTGCCCTGAACTCAGTGCCGCTCGGGTCTTTCGAATCTCGCGTGATTCATGGCAGCGGTGCGATCGTTTCCGACGACGTCCACAACCACTCCATGAGCCGATGACATGAGCCATCGCGCGTCACATACCGTTCGCCGCCCGGGTATGACGCTCGTCGAGTTGCTCGTCGTGATCGGCGTGCTTTTGCTTCTGCTCGTTTCGGTTGTCCCTATCCTTTCGCCGACGGCCGACCAGAAGGGCCGTGAGGCAGCCGCGACCGTCTTGTCGATGATCAACCGGGCCAAACTCCGTGCGGAAGCCAACGGCGACACGGGCGCCGGCATTTGGCTCGAACCGCTGCTCACGACCGGCAGCCTCGCCGGCCCGGTAAACAGCAACATCTGGTGGCAACTCGACGGGCAACCCTTGCCCATGGCGACGCTCGATATGTTCGCCTGCGAACCCCAGAACGCCTACAACGGCGACGACCCAGATGCAGCGAGAGTCCTGATCTACCCGATCAATTGCACTCCACCCAGCTATCAATTTGGGTACACCGGCTCAGACTACCTGGCATTGTTTGAAAAAGATGCCTGCCCGTTCATTCGCGAATTTTGCAGCTCTTGCTCGCGAATCACGGTGGACACGACGGATTCCTACTATTTTCGCCTGCTCACGGACGCAGAGCAGTTGAACCTCCAGACCAACTATCCAAACTGGTTCCCGCGTCCGTATCGCGCGTGCAATGCAGGACTGAATCCAGGAGATCCCGACTACCAGGACCCCGACGCACCAGCGGGTACAAACAGTTACTACGCGGGCGCGCCAGTTGCCGGGGCCCCCAATCTCGTCGTTGCATGGGTGCGCGATCTGCAACCCGGCGGGTCAAGACGGAACACGAACACCGTTGCCACGGCATTCAATCCGACGACGCCGAGTTGGCCGGTGTCTGACCAGAATCGTCGATTTGCCATCCAGCGACCAAACGTTCGTTCCCCTACGCCACCGTTAACGGTCCCCCAGGGCTACGCGATCGACGTATCCTGGTCGAGTCACGGCACGCAGCTCTTGCACAATGTCGTGGACGTGCGCGCGGGCCAAGGCGGCATGACGTTGTTGCCAAACTTCCTCGCCAACCAGCCCGTACAGTTCATGTTCGACAGTGGCGGCGGGCTCAAGAAGGTCGTCTACAAAGCCTTCTTGGCCGGCTTCGGCGGTGGCCAAGGCTCAGTGGTCGAGCAGTCGCTCGACGTGCCGGCTGACGTGTTCCTGCTCGTCGGCCGGGCCGACCGCGTCGGTCGCCCTTACGTCGCCAACCCAACGGAAGCCAACCCAGGTGCAAACTGGCAATATCCCGACAGCCGCTGGGTGAAGATTTCCCACCTGACGGGCAAGACCCTAATCGCCGATCCCGTCCTCGACGTCACGAATGTATATGACTCTCAGGGCTACGCCCGAGCCGATGTCTCCGCCGTGAGAAACTGACATGCACACCCGCGCGCAATTCAAGCCGGCGTCCCGCCGCGGCATCACGCTGCTCGAAGTGCTGATGGCCATGTTCGTGCTCGCTATCGGGATATTGAGCATATTCGGTCTGTTCACCGCGGGCCGCGAACTCGAGGCGCGGGCCGCGATCAAGTCTGATGCGATTGCCTACGCAGCCACCCTCCGCACGACCATCACCGACCAATGGATTAAGAACTGGCGGGACTGGCTCTATGTGCATACAGGAACCAACTTTGCCAGTGTCGGAGCCAATCTGGCGGCCCCCCAACGCGTCTCATTGCCTGTTCTCATCGACCCATGCGGCCTCAACACGGATACCCAGCCACGCTCTCAATTCTTACGGCTGCCGGCCTCTGACTGGGATTGGGCGCGGATGACGCCGCTCAACTCAGGCACAACAAGCCTCCAACCATTTGCCCGCGTAACGCTTCCGCTAACCGCAGCCGGGTTCACTCCCATGAGCCGGGAGGGCGCTGTCGCCAGCGTCTCGGATCAGGACTCGATCGAGTACACCTTGCCCCCCAACGATAACGATCCGCCGCTCAACGCCTTCGAACTTGGTCGCCGAAAGCGTGGCTCCGACCTCATTCCGGCTTTGTTTGTCGCGGCCACAAGCGCGGCTTCGCTGCCTAACACGCTCGTCAACGCCGGCGTCCAGGTCACGCCAACACTCCTTATCTTTCACAAGCCTGGGGTCGACATGGAGACCCCCGTCCCTCCCGCGGCAGGAGACTGGCCTGCAGGTTATCTGGAACTCCAGGTGACGGCCCCGCAGCAGAGCGGCTTACTCGACGCATCGTTGACGCGTGTTCCAAGCGATTCGGCGGTTATTCGCCGAAGCCTAAGGCCGGGTAATTGGCTGCTGATTGCAGAGCCGCGGGGGTCCGTGACTTCCCAATGGTTCGACACGCGTTGGGTCAAAATAAAAAGTGCTACCAATAACTCCTCGATTAGCCCTAACGGATGGCTGTTTGTACTCGATGAGGATCGCTCGACAGCCAATTTGTCCCGCTGCTACGCATTCGAACGTCTCGTGCACGTGGTTGACGATCTTGACCCCGTAACTTTGCCCCCCTGACATCCTCCCGCCTCTTGGAGGAATTGACGCATGCCTCACATTCATCGTAAAATTGGGCAAAAGGCCGGACGTGCATCAGGGGCCGTCTGCCGACATGGTGCTCCGGTGCATACGCACCCGTTGCCCGAAAATCGCCGTGGCGTGTTGCTGCTCGTCGCGCTGGTGATGCTCGCCCTCTTCATGATGCTGGGGACGAGTTACATCCTCATTGCCAACCGCCGCCGGCCTTGCACGGCGGTGGCTGGGGCATCGTCCGGCTCGACGCCAGAGACGGCGGCAGAGAAAACCGTCGAGCAGACGACCGACACGACGCTGTTCGGCCAGCCCGACGGAAGCGGCAGCGGAGCCACCGTCGGCACCACGGTGAAGAGCCGCGTCGCAAAATTCTTCACGAACTCCCTGCTGGCCGACAAATACGGCGATTGGTACGAGGAGGGGCAGCTGCAGTCGATCCGGCCCGTGACCACCACCGCCAGTAATGGCAATTCGCTACGGTTCTACACGATCACGACCAGCGGATCGTTTTCCTACAAGCCCGACACCACGATCGCAGCCTACGGCTCGACGCCCGACCTCGGCTCCCACGTCGGCCGGATCATGTCAATCGACAGCGAGGTCGAACCGGCCGCCTCGTTCCGGATCGTGGCGAAGCAGGGTTCCACGTACCTTGTCCATCTCCTGAACTCGGCAGCGGAATTTGACTACACCAAACTAAAAGCCAAAGCCACGCTCACGATTCAAGGCCGCGAGTTCAGCGGCCGCCGCGACGAGTCATTCCATTTACATGAAAGTTGGGACGCGCCGGACGGGCGAAACCTCTTCATGGCGTGGGTTCCGGCCGAAGCGACGCTCGGCCGAAACCAGCAACCGGGCACCGACGATCCTACGGCGGCGGTAGCCCATCGGTATGTCATTCCGTCATTCCACCGGCCTGACAAACTGCTCGCCCTCGTGAAGGATGATCCAACGGCGATCATTTCCACCGGTTCGACCTCATGGTTTTCGCCGGCCGCCATCGCGATGCTGCGGCCCATGGGAAAGATGTCGTGGGACCCGACGATCAATTGGAGCGCGACCTACGGCATCAACGCCCCGGAGCTGCCGCAGGCAACTGCCCTCGAACATCCCAACTTTACCGGCGGCAATGTCCGTACCGTGAATGGGCAGCAGGTGTTTTTCGATCCGCTTCACGGCCCGTGGGACGTGGACAACGACGGCGACGGTATCACCGACAGCATCTGGATGGATGTGGGCATGAGCCCCGTGAAGATCGAAGGAGCGGAGTATCAGCCGCTCGTCGCGATGATGATTTTGGATCTCGATGGCCGGATCAACCTCAACGCCCACGGCACCGACTTCAACGTCGCCAACACGGGAACGGTTGCCGCTCCGGCGGATGCCGGGCGGCGTTACGCCGGCACGGTCTCTGGCACGACGACCGGCACTGCCGGCCCAAACGCGGCGAGCCTTCCCAAGGCGCAAGGCTGGGGCGTCGCCGACATCGACCCGAGGATCGTGTTTGGCTTGCAGAACATCAACGCGCTGTCCGCGGGCGTTGCCCTCGCCGAGGGCAGATACGGCGATTCGCGAAACGGAGACGGCGCTTTAAGTCCCGCCCCTGGGATGCTCGGCCAGTCGGACTGCGGCGTCGGCGAGTTGGCTGTCGATTCCGCGGCCAAGCCGCGCGATCATTATCTGCCAGACTCCTATGCGGGTGGATCGGGTTCTGCTGATGACCGGGCCCGGGCCTGCGCGGTCATGTCTCCCGTCGATCCCCGCGGGGCGATGGCTGTCGGCCTAGACCAATTCGGCCAGCCCTACTTCTCAAAGCGATCGCCGACAACGACTCCAACGCGCATGGCAGGCGTTGCAGATTCCCGCTGGGTCGGCGACAGAGTTGACGATCCCTACGACATTTCGCTTGGGCGCGGGGCGCCGCGGCCCGGATGGGCCTATGATCCTGACGTCGTGCCGTCGGCACCAAGCACGCTTCAAGACAACCTCTTCACAGGCTCGCAATTTGCAAGAGTCCTTCGGGCAGGAGAGTCGGCAGCGAGCAGATACTCCTCGCGTCTTACAGACCTGATGGGAACAGGCGTCCAATCAATCGCCCGGGTCTCGACGACGGTCGAAAGTTGGGACTCGACCGCCGCCACCGTTCCGTGGGACGTTCTCGAAAACCTGCTGACGCTGAGCGACCAATTCGACGCTTCCAAGCCATCGCTTATCTCCTGGGATTTGGCGATGGGCTTGCGGATGGACGTGAACCGTCCGTTCGGCGACGGGCTCGACAACAACTCCAACGGCCTCGCTGACGAACCTGGCGAGTACCAAGACGAATCGTCTGCCAACGCCTATGGCATGGCAGGCAACCCGTTTGCGAATCAATGCGTGACAAATGGCCGAGACGTCGATGGCGACGGCGACTGCGACGCCCAAGATCAAGACCGGGCTCGTGAGCTTTTCGCCCGCCACTTGTATGTCTTGGCCCGCAAGATGGTGCAAAACCTGCCGGCCCGTGAGGCGGCCCAATGGGCCGTCAACGTCGTGGACATGCGGGATCCGGACTCGATCATCACGCGGTTTCCCTACGATGCCAACTTTGGCCCCACGAGCACCACATGGGATGCAAGCGATCCGGCCAACGTCGTGTGGGGCTGCGAACGGCCCGAGTTGCTGATTACGGAAGCGATGGCGTGGCGCAACATCCGCTCCGGCACCAACGCAGCCTCAGGCCAGCCGGAATACTCCGACAAAGGCACAGGGGGCCTCGTAATCGAACTCTACCACCCGTGGATTGGCGCGACGGACGGCGGCAATCGATCCTCGCGGCTTCCGAGGGAGTATCAAGATCCATCGGCGGGCAATTTCACAACCGGACAGATGGACTTGGCATGTGTGAATCCCAGCGGGCAACCAATCTTCCAAATCCTGACGCTTAAAGAAACGTCTGCCGTCAGCGGCACACTGGCCAGCGATCCCACGTGGCCTCGGTCACTCTCCGGCACGAGCGGGACGAACGGAATCGCTGTGTATCTCGCAAAGTCCTCAACGCTTGCGATGACCGGTTCGAACGGGACGTTCGTTTCCCGTGACGGCCCAAATACTGAAAACACCACGATTCGCCCGGGGCAATTCGCGATTATCTCAGGCCCCGTTTCCGGGACCGGAGGCCTGCTCGCGAATCAGATCGATACGTTGAGCGGCACCGGGGCGATGAACTTCCTTCTGGACGACTTTTCCGATTCCACCCGCGCCCAAGTTCTTGAACTTTCCACAGGTCTTACCGAAACCATCACCGGTTCCAACGGTTCAAGTCCGGACGACCGCTCAACGGTTATCGACTTTCCAACGGTAGGCATCGACGAGGGCCCCGTCGGCGCGATGATCGCTGTCCAGCCCACGACCTCGAGCACGGTTCTTCGATTTCCTGCCGTCACTGGAACAACTGCGAACCTGAGCTACATGGCGCAGGAGAAATACCGCATCCTTCTGCGGCGGCTTGCCAACCCAATTCAACCCTACAACGCCACGCTGAATCCTTACATCTGCATCGACTCGCTCGTAGTGCAGGATCAGGCCGTCGTGGCATCAGGGGCTGCGACTGGACTGCAACTCAAGTCGGCCGAGCGATGCGCCGCCCAGCCCGCCGATGGATCGGAGAACAACATCTGGCGACACGGCTCCGAGGATGACACCAGCAACAACGCGGCGATCAGCCCCACGCTCATCGGCTCAGTGACAGGGATCACCGCGTCGCTCGGATTCATGCCCGCTCGGCTCAAGGTATCAGGGGGTTTGGATACTCCTGCCTCCGTGGAGCAGCCGGCTTTTCCCTGGCTCACATGGCTCAACCGCGAGTTCGTGTCTCCCCACGAGCTACTGCTCGTACCGAAGTCGTCGCCCGCCACGCTGCTCCAAGAGCATTCCCACGCATGGCCGTTTGACCATCTTTTCTTCCAACTCGGCAGCGGCACGAACGCCGCACAAACCGATCTCCAGTCGCAAAAGGCGGGCTTGTTGGAGTTTCTCCGTGTACCATCGCGGTTCGCCGATTCCGAGACGCGGGTGCCGACGGCCGATGCGATTGCGATCTCCCAAACCCTCGTCAGCGGACAAGGCCGCCCGCTGTATCTGCCGCCTCACAACTACATGTCGCAGTTCCGCGAGCCGGGGCGAGTGAATCTCAATACCATGTCGAGCCGTACAGTCTGGGCGGCCCTGAATAATGGTCGCCCGGGCGCGCCCTATGAGGACGAGGTCGAGTACAACGACACCGGCACGGCATTGATATTCGTTCCCAGCGAGGACTGGCCAAACGCCGCTGGAGCGAGCAAGCCGTCGGCGGGAAATTGGCAACTTGACGCCGGCGAAGACGCAGGCACGCAAGGTAACGGCCAACTCGACCTGAACCACGACGAAAACAATGACGGACTCCAGCAGATCAGCAAGACCAACGCCCTGAAGTCGATCGTCGCGTCGCGTCGCGGCTGGCCGATTTCCACGAGCGGCGCGACGCCCTCGATCGCGGGGCAGTTCGACCGCGTGCTGAATCGCCAAGGGCTCTCTGCGACTCAACTGTGGTTTTCCTCGCCATTCCAATCGGGGTGGACATCGGGAACAACCCCCACTTATGCGCCTGCCCAATCTCTGCTGATTCGTAATTGGGCAGGCACATCAGCAAACTTTATGCGGATGCCGCAGGGGTCCGGCTACCGACGACTCAAGCGCACCAACGGAGTCACGCTCACAGCCGGATCAACGTACGTATGCACGATCCGATTCCGAGGCAATGTGTCTTTCAATGCTCCGGGCAACGACAAGTTGCCCGAAATGCTCTTGAACGGCAGCCCGAGCAATCCGACGCTTGACCCAAATCCGGCCAGCATCTCGCGGCTTGTGCTTCAGGACACCACGACCTATACATCGGCAATTACGCCGAGTGCGACAGGGAGTTACAACCTACAAATCGCGATCATTCCTCAAGCTGACGTAGACATCCTAGGTATAAACCTCATCGATCTGACGACATCGACCGAGTTGCTGACGAATGGAGATTTTTCTGACGGCACAACTGGCTGGCAAAGCGTTAACCCCGGCGATGCAACGCTCCAGACGGATAATACCGCTACGCAAAACGGCCCTGTTTTTCTCATAGCCACGAACCTCGGCCTGAAAGACTCGCAGAGCAAGGCTCGCACTGGCCGCCCCTACGCCGACCCTGAGCGAAATCCGTTCTTCCGCTATCGTGAGATGATGAGGCTGTCGAACCTAACCACATCCCGCTCGAACGTCTTCGCGGTATGGACGACCGTCGGCCTGTTTGCCATCGAGGATCATCCGACGCGTTCCGGCGACAAAGCCCTCGGGGCTGAATACGGCCTCGAGAGTGGCAAGAACGTCCGGTTCAAGTCGTTCTCGATCATCGACCGCTCGATCCCAGTCGGGTATCGCCCTGGCGTTCCACTCAATTCGGTCGATGCGGTCCTGCTCGATCAATTCGGAAACTAACGGCGTTCGCCCCATGACACAGGCAAAGCGTAGCGGATTGACGCTCGTCGAAATGCTCGTCGCGATGACGGCGTCGCTGATCCTGTTTGGGTCGGTGCTGACGATTTTCCAGATTCTGGGCGATGCGGTGAGCCGCAGCCGTCGCACCGGCCGGCTCGATTCCGATATGTGCTCGCTCCGCCTGCAACTGCAGCAAGACTTGGAAGGGATCACGGCCAACCGCGATGCGAAAGGCTTGCTGTGCGAGGTCGATTCCGGCTCCATCACCGGCTACTTCGAGATCATCGAAGGACCGAACAGCGATTTGATCGACTACTCCGTCACTCCACCCTTCAATCGTGTCCCGAACGTCAGTGGGCCCTCCCCAAGCAGCAATGATTGCATCGTCGGCGACACCGACGACATGCTGTTTTTCACGACGAGAAGCGTCTCGACCGAGCCGTTCATCGGCAAGTACGGAGCGACTTCGATCACATCGAATCAGGCGGAGATAGCCTACTTTTGCCGCCCCACCCCGAACACGTCCAATCCGACGCTGTACACGCTCTACAGGCGGCAACTGCTGATCACTGGCGGTACCAATACGGCTGCGTTCGCCAATCCGGCGGCCCCCAAAACGAGCTGGGATTTATTCTATGCAAACTACGACGTGTCGGCCCGTCACGAGGAATTGGGCGGCGTTCACACGATCGTCGAGAACAACGCGAATGATTTGCAGCGCAGGCGAAACCGCTTCGCTCACGATCCACTCTGCAGCGGCGCCACGCGCGGCCTTCATCCATTGATTCCGTATCATGCCAACAACGTCCTGACGTTCCCTAGCACGGGCCCCCGGGCCAACGAAGACGTCATCGCCACGAATGTGCTCGCATTTGACGTCCGCCTGCTCGACCCGCTGGCCGTCGAGCGCCAGGGTGCGGACACGCTGCGAATGCAGCCCGGCGATCAGCTCTACGCGCGCGGCGCGGACATGCCTACTTTCACCTCGGTCTACGGCGACCTCGGCTTCAACTCGTTCGTGGCTTTTTTCAGTGGCTCTTCTGCGCCGGGAATCTTCTCCGGGTATGGCCGGCCGGGCCATGTTCTTCTCGGCTCAGCGACGTCATCAAGGACGTACGATACATGGACTTCTTTTTACCGCACAAACAACACTGACGACGATATGCAAAACGGGGTTGACGATGTCGCCGAGCGCCCCCCTTACGCCGAGCAGTTGGCGGGCATCCAGGTCGTCCTGCGGCTCTATGACGTCGGCACGCGGACGGTCAAACAGGCCACCATCACGCGATCGTTCCGTAAGTGACGCCGGCCGCCGTGCGACGTATTCCGCCTCACGGGATGACGAACCGAAAACGCTGCTCGCCACACCGGAAAAAGCAGTTCGACGACAGTGCGACGGCTGAAATCGACACCCAGATGCCGTTCTTCGTCTGTTCCGAAGTGATCTGCCAGGTTCCGTCGCGTTGCCGCCGAAGCGTCGCATGACGCTCAGCGAGCAGCGGGTCGTCGAGTTCGATATCGGCGCCGCTCCCCAGCCTGCCGATCGTCACTTCGTCGAAACGGATCGGGAATTGCATTGCATCCGGCTTGCCGGATGCTTCGGCGAGCGTCGGCCAGACCGTACTCGGAATGTCGCGGCCGTCGGCGATCCGCGTGTGACTACCGGCGAGATCGACGGCGGTCGGCACGAGCGGATTCCGGAGCCGAAACCGCCGAGCCCCGAGGATCAAGACTGCATTTTCATGCAGGACCGCACGCACGCACCGCACGAATGTCCCGTTGACGCTCCCGACATCGTGCAGGTGCCATTGCCAGCCGCCCTTCCAAGGCGTGCGGCGAATTTCAGCATGCGTCCCGGAGATCGAGATGTCGTTGGGGATTACGATCGAGCCAGAGGTGCGACCTATCGCGAGAGTCTCGCTCCTGACTCGATGATCCTCACCAGATTCTTGGGACCCGTCGTCGAGAACGGTCAGCACGGGTACCGGCGGCCTGAGTGTCGGTCGGAACTCATGTTCGATAATGGACTGCGAGAATGGCCCCGATCTCGAAGCGGGCCCGGTGTCGTCTTTCCCAAACCCATCGCCGTCGCCATCGAACCCGTCACCGTAGGTCGGCGGCTGGCTCGGGCCCGAGGGAGGCATGCTTCCCTGCCCTGAACCGTCCGGGCCCATCTCGCCCGACTCCGCCGCCGTCAGCCAGCGCATGATGCGCCGCACCGACGGAAACTGCTCGACCTCCGGTTGAGGACTCGACTTTGGTTCCGACTGTCCTTGGCGGCTCACGAATACACCCGTTCCTGTTGTGCCCCGGCCTCTCCATTGTCACCCCCCCTGCTTGGCGATCAACCCCATTCGTTTCATAATTTGACCGGTTGACTCCCCTTCGCCGATGAGGCGGCAGATGCAGCCTGAAGAGAACGTCGGAAGCAGGCTGCGGCTCCTGAACGACCGATTCAAGCTCCTCTCGCTGCTCGCCAAGGGAGGGATGGGGGTCACGTACCGGGCGTGGGATCAACTCACAAACCGCCCGGTTGTCGTAAAAATGCCGAAGCGGGCGCTGTTCTACGAGCCGGGGTTCTTGGATCGGTTTGATCGCGAAGTGCGCGCGACGGCCGGCCTCGAGCACCCCTCGATCGTGAAGGTTGTCGATCACGGGATCGACGGCGGTGAACCATTTCTTGTGATGCAGTTTCTGCCGGGCGGAAGCCTTGCCACCCGCATCGCCCACCATGCGGATCGCGATCGTCTCCCGCTCTCGCACCTGCATACCTGGCTTCCCAGGATCGCGGCGGCCCTCGATCATGCCCACACCCACGGCGTGCTGCACCGCGACGTCAAACCCGCCAACATTTTTTTTGACGCCCATGGCGTGGCGCATCTCGGAGACTTCGGCATCGCAAAGATTCTCGAAGACTCAGCCGCCGACACCGGCGATCCGACGCTCACCGGCACGCACATCGCCCTCGGAACGCACGCCTACATGGCCCCGGAGCGGCTGGCCCCGCGGGCCGTGATTGACGGGCGAGCCGATCAGTACGCACTGGCGATCTGCGCATTCGAAGCGATGACGGGTACAAAACCCTTCCGCGGCAACACGATGAACATCGTGATCGAGCAGGCGACGCTGCCGCCGCCCGATCTCGCCGAACTCAGGCCGGGCATCGCCGCCGCGGCGTGCGCAGCCGTCAATAAAGCGCTCGCGAAGCGGCCAGGAGATCGTTTCGCCTCCTGCAGCGAGTTTGCCGCAGCCGTGCTCGAGGGCATTCCGCCGCCAGAGGCCGAGACGGGTTTCGCCTGGCTTCAATGCCCAGCCTGCAACAAGATGAGCCGCTTGCCAAAGGCTGCAGCGGGGCGTACCGGTCGCTGCCCGCACTGCAAGGCGGAGTTGGTCATCGCTCCCGACTTGGAAGGATTATGGCTGCCTGCCGAATACAGGCCTGGCAACGACGTAGCAGCGATTCCCGCCCCCGCTCATTCCCTGATCGGGCCGTGGCTCCGGAGCCCGGTGGCCTCTGGGGCCTTGCTGGCTCTTGGCGTTGTCGCCGTGGGCCTGCTGGCTTTCGTGCTGCCTTCGCCACGCCCGCCTGAACGCGATCCATCCCCAGCGACGAAGACCGACGTCACGACCGATGTGCCGGCGCCGCAAGCTCCGATTTCTCCCGCGCCCGCTCCGCCGCCGTCGGCCCCGCCACCGCCGCGTGCCGAGCATGAGGCCCCGGCGCCGGTTGCGTCCGACTCATCCGATCCAATCGCCCCTCCCGCTGCGGCTCCGGAGCCGCCCCCTATGGCCGCCGTGCCACCGCCGATGGCAACCGCCCCGCCTCCAACCGAGCCCCCGCCCGAACCTCTGACTCCAAACGCGGACATGGGGTGGCGCGAGCGTCGCGACGCCGCCAAGGCCTACTTTGATGAGACCGTGAGGTGGGTGCACGTGGCAGACGCTGCAAACAAACCGGATCCGCAGACCCAACGCGGCGCCGTCGCCTCGACGTTCTACATCGCTCAATACGAACTCACGAACGCAGACTACTGCGTGTTCCTCAACGCATCGAGCGCCGGGAGGCGAAATCTCGACGGCATCGGCGACCGGGCCGTGGCCCCCGGTGCAACACCGGCAGGCATTCGTCGCGATGAGGCTGAGGATGGCGAAGGTTTCTACTACGAGCCGGTCCCGGGCATGGAATCGAAGCCCGCGATCGTCACGGCACACGATGCGATAGCGCTCGCCAACTGGCTGCACAACATCCACCAAAACGGCACTGATTCGATTACGGATGGGGCCTACGCAACGGCGCTGGAAAACGCATCGTCACCGTACGCGCATCGCACGTCGTCTGCGCTGTTTTTCATCCCGACGCTCGATGAATGGTTCAAGGCCGCGTTCTTCAAGGGCGGGAAAGCCGGGGCCGGCTATTGGTCTTACCCCACCGCCACCAACAGCCCTCTCGTTCCCGCCTCGGGGCCCATGCGCGATGGAAAGCCTGCCTTCCGCGGAATAGAGACCGCAGCCAACTTCGCCCGTGCCTGTGTGTGGGCGGGCAATCCCCCAGTCGCCGCCCCGACGGATGTGGGCATGAACGGCGCACCATCTGCTTACGGAGCTTTCGATATGGGAGGAAACGTCGCCGAGTGGGCGCTCGCCGACGATCAAGGCAGTGGCATCATGCTTCCGTGCGGCGGCGACTTCGCATCCAAGCTCAAACTGCTGAAACGGGACTTCTACAAGAAACTTGACGATGTCGTGACGGAAAACGAAGCCGCGGTCGTAGGCGTGCGTCTGGCGCGCGCGATAAGCAGCCTCGACAACCCGCCCGCGCCCCGCCCGTATGTTCGGAAAAAGAAGGAAGACACTTTTTCCGCATACAAACAACTTCTGGCCGACTGTGCCAAGGCCCGAAAAAACGGGTTTTTGCTCGAGGCGTGCAAGTCAAAGGAGATCGACCAAATCCTAAGAAGGCTGCCAGATGCTCAAAAACGGGGATGTGAGGCGATAGATGACGATGTTCTGGATTTTGCAACGGATATGGCACCGCAGATCAAGAAGGCAAAGGAACTGTGGGACCGACACCAAAAGGCTGAAGACGAAATAAAAAGAGCTGCCAGGCTCCCAGGGCCAGGTGCCGACCCTGTCGTGGCCGTCCTTCAATCTGCCTTACAAAACAAAGCACAGCAGGACATTATGGACCTCCACGACCGACTTGAACGGGGCCTCGCGGAAATTCAAAACCAGGTGTCTGCAAAGTTCGACGACCTCGCTGCCCTCAAGGGCACGCTGGAATCCCGGTACGGCAAGCCCTGACCGCCAACTGGACAAACTGCGGCTTTTTGCCGACAATTGTGACGGCGGCGATCTCTCATCTCGCGGGCGGTGTCTCGCACGGAGCCTCATTTATGCGTCTCTTTAAATCCAAAGCCGGCTTCACCCTCGTCGAGCTGCTCGTCGTGATCGCCATCATTGGCACGCTCATGGGCCTGCTGCTCCCCGCCGTGCAAAGCGCCCGCGAAGCCGGCCGTCGCAATACCTGCTCGAACAATCTCAACCAACTCGGCAAAGCAGTAATCGCGTTCGACGGACAACGCAACTTTGTCCCCGGATGGCGCAACGCCAATGTGTCTGGGACCTTGAGCAAAACAGCCTCTGACACGACGGCCCCACTGTATTCATGGCCTGTTTTGCTATTGCCGGCGATTGAGCGAAGGGATGTCTTCAATGTGGCAGCAAATAACTCGCTGCCAGGAGCATTGCCAACGACGGCGACTCCTTACCTTGAAATCTTCAACTGTGCTTCGTCGCCGGCGAGTAACACGAGCCAGCCCACTATCGCGTACGCGGGAAACTGCGGGCTGTATCAAGGAACGCAGAACGTGGCAGATGGCGTGATGGCCGACACGACGTCAAAGAAAATTGGCCTTGATTTCATTGGGGGCGGTGACGGAACCTCAAACACGCTGCTTTTTACCGAAAAATCAGGCGTAGACGCGCCGACGTCTTTCTGGAGCAACCCGCAACTTTTGGTCAACGGAGGGCCGGTGTTATTCAGTGGCACTTCCACAAACTTTGATACCCCTGGTTGGACGCCCGGGGTCGTGATTAACGGAGCAATTACGAACAATGCATCAACGCCTGCGGTTCCTAAGGTCATAAACTCTGGGACCGTAAACCCGAACCTTTGGCCTAGTTCAAACCACCCCAGCGGGGTCGTTGTGGCCTTCTGTGATGGCCACACGATGTTCATGCGAGACTCGATCGCTGCAGACGTCTATGCGCAATTGATGACTTCCAAGTCCGAATCGGCAACGATCGGCAGTGCTACTTTGCCCAATCTGCGGCTGCTCAACATATTGGACGAGAGTTCGTACAAGTAGTTGCCGTTTATCTCAGCAGTCCGACGCAAGCTCCTCCGACACGCTGCTCACCATCACCACGTCAGGTGATGCGCTCCGTCGCGACGGTCATCTTGCTCTGCACCTCCAGCCAGAGCTCGCCGGCCGACGCACAGTCGGCATCGCTCTCGAAACACTCCCCGCCCGCCAGCATCGCCATCGGCAGCGCGACGGCCGTCGCAAACACGGCATGCCTGACGGTGCCCAGAAACGATGCCGTCACGCTCGTCTTCATGGCCTCATCGGCCTTCTGAAGATCCTGGTTCATCGTTCATTCCTTGTGCTCGAGGAAGAGATCCCAAGCCGTTCCGACAACACCCTCCCCTATAGTCGTCGGCACCGGAGCATCGCAATCGCGGATCGATCGCCGAGCCTTGCAATACGGCAATGCATCCGCACACGCGCCGATTGACCGGGTTGGATTTCCTGGAGCAGGATTTCCAAGGCAGGCCAGCCGAACTGACGACTCTCTGGCTAGCAGCGGAAGATCGCGACCAGATCACTACGGCTGTGCAAGCGATCGATCTGGCTTTGGCCAGTGATGCCGTAACCAAGGGGGTGGAAATCGCCGACGGACTGCGGGCTTTCCTCGCGCCGCCGCTTCGGGTGCTATTCGTAACTCGCGACGCTGATCGGGTCGTTGAAATTGAGTTCGTGCGACGGATTTAGAAAGCTAAACACCCAGAAGATGCACCGTTATCGGGCAGTCGGAGGGCGGCTCGAGGTGGCCTCTGCCGAACTCGAGGATATCGAGACCGGGCTAGGGCAGCACAAGATGGACCTCGTCGTACGCGGCACGATCGATCGCAGGCCCGTGGTCGTGGTGTGCGAGGTGAAGGCGCCCATCCCGGCGAAGACATCCGCCCGCCGGCGAGCCTGCTCGACCAGGCAGGTCACAGCCGCTTTACGCCTTCCGCCCGGCATGTGTATGCTTCCCCCTGCCGAGGGATACGGCCTCCATCGAGTGCGGCCGCAACGCCCTCGTCGCAGGAGCCGAATCCATGGCTTGCACATTGCCCACCCTGCATCGCGGCCAGTCTCGTCGCTCGGTCCTCAGGCCGGCGCTCGCCGCTGCCTTGCTCGCGGCCGGCTTGGCCGAAGCACGCGCTGAAGAGCCGAGCCCTGTCGCGAGCTCAGCCACCCACGCCCAGGAGCGGCTGATCTCGGTGGTGACCGGCGCCGGCGAGAAGCTCACCACGTTTGCGGTCGATGCATCGGGCCGCGTCCTCGCGGGAGTGGCCGGCGAAGCACCAACCATCCGCGTGTATGACGCCGCCGGCACACGCACCGACGAGTGGAAGTTGCCGATCCCGCCCGAGGCGATCAACGTCGGCCCCAAGGGCGACGTGTTCGTGGCCGGCCAAGGCAAGCTGCTGCGACTCGACGAAACTGGCGCCATCACGCTCGAACGAGAAACCCCCAACATGGCCACTGCCGCCGAGTCCGCGGCCGGCATCCACCAGCGAGTGCAAGACAAACGCGCCAAGGCGCTCACCGAGAAATTGCAGTCGGAGATCAAGACCTATCGCAAACGCCTCGCGGAAATGCAGCAGAAGATCGCCGACCTCGACCGCGATCTCTTTGCCCTGGATCGTCGGGAACTCGAGGGGAAGCCGGCTGACGACACGACGGAGATCGAGGCCGATCGGAGCAAACTCCAGAAACGGCGGGCTGTCTTGGCCAAGCTGCAGGCCAAGCTCGAATACAACATCATCAATCCACCCAGCCAACGGCGCACCTCGGGGCCACAGCCATCGAAGGGCCGGCAGCCCTCTCCGGAGGTCGAACGCGAGGCCAGCATCCGGCAGCTGATCGCCGACCAAATGCGGATCGCGTCGATCTCCGCATCAAAAGACGAGGTCTTCTTCGCCTGCTCATCGAGCACCGGCACGGGCTTCGACGTGTGGCGCACGGACTATCAGTTTGGGAAGGCCGCGAAGATCGGCGAGTCGCTCAAAGGATGCTGCGGCCAGCTCGACGTGCAGGCCAACGACAACGGCATCTACGTGGCCGAGAACACGCGGCACCGCGTCCGTGGCTTCAGCCGCGAGGGCCGAGCAGTGGTGGAATTCGGCTCCCGCGAGCGCGGCCGCAACGACGCCTTCGACGGCTGCTGCAACCCCATGAACGTGGCCTTCGGTGACGATGGCTCCGTGTATACGTCGGAGTCGGGCAGCGGACGGATCAAGCGGTTTTCGGCCAGCGGCTCCTTCATGGAACTGGTGGGGCAGGTGGAGCTCGTACCCGGATGCAAGAAGGTGGCGATCGCCGTCTCCCCGAAAGGTGAGCAGGTCTACATGCTCGACATCACCCGCGGGCATATCGTGGTGATGACCCGCGGCGCCGCGAAGACGACCGCCGTGGCGCCTGAAGGCGAGACGCGTCTCACCGCCCTGTCGCTGCAGCCCTAATTCCCAAGAACAAAGCGGCCCCATGCAAGCCCGACACGGATCTGCCGGCTGGCGCGTGGTCGGGGCGGTCGCCGCCACGCTCGCCAGCGGAGCGTGCTCGTGGTGGCACGCGGGCGCTGCAGACGAGCCGGCCAAGCCGATCGTTCTCGTGGTGATGGACCCGCTCGCGGCCCGGCTCTCGTGCCCGTGCGTCGCAGGATACGCCCAGCGCGATTACGACGCCCTCGCGGCCCATCTCGAGGAGTCGC
This sequence comes from Pirellulales bacterium, assembly GCA_040397685.1. GTDB lineage: Bacteria > Planctomycetota > Planctomycetia > Pirellulales > UBA1268 > RGVT01. The sequence goes on along the minus strand of JBBAVM010000032.1, from coordinate 11,626 downwards.
TCCGCCGCCCGGTACGGCTCGGCTTTGGGGAATCGCTCGCGAAGGGCCTCGAGGCGGCGCGCGCCGACCGGGCCGACATCGTGATCGGCAAAGACTCGGTCGTGCGGGCGGATGCAGCCGACGCCGGGGCGGCGCTCGCGGCCGTATGTGCCCTGACAGACAAAACGGGCAGCACCGAGACCCGCGGCCTGTTCGTGGTGGCTGCGGAGGATGAGGCCGAGGCGCTCGACGAGACGATCGACTACGCCGTCTACGTAGGGCGGCCCGAGCATGCGGAGAAGCACGCCCGCGCCCTCGACGCCCTCCGCAAGGCCGGCCTACCCGACCCCTTCGACACTCACGCGTTCGATTCGTGCAGCGACGCCGCGGCCGAAATGCTCGAAGCCGAGCAGCCGGCACAGATCGTGGCTGTCGTGTCGAGCTATGCGAAGCCGCTCCTCGAGGGATGCGGCGCGGTGCCGCGCGACTCGCTGCGCGTCATCGGAGAAACCGAGCCCGTGCGGTTTATCACGGCGTTTGTCAATGAATCGCTCGACTTCGCCACGCGCGATGCCCTCCGGGAGGCGCTCCTCTCCGTGGCTGACGATGGGGCGCTGCTCGCCAAGCTCGAATCGTCGCACGGCTTTGTCCGCCTCACGGACGACGAGGGCTGGACGGGCTGGCGCGGCCCCGGACGGCTGGGCCACGCGGCGCATCTCCCGCCCCGGCTGCCGCAGAAGCCCGCCGTGGTATGGACGAGGCCGCTCGTGAAGGCGGGGCTGGGCGGCATCGCGGCCACACGCACGCACGTGGTGATGGGCGACCGCGACGATGCCGACAAGCAGGACATCTTTCGCTGCTTCGACGCCGACACCGGCGAACCGCTCTGGGAAGCTGCCTACGACGCCCCCGGGCAGCTCGATTACGGAAATTCACCCCGGGCGACGCCGCTCATCGAAACCGGCCGAGTGCACGTGCTCGGCGCGATGGGTGATCTGCACTGCCTGGCGCTGGACACGGGCGAGGTTCTCTGGCGGCGCCATCTGGTGCGCGATTTCGCAGTGCCCAAGGCCGCGTTCTCCGCCTGGGGCTATTGCTACTCGCCGCTCGTGGCCGATGGCCGGCTGATCGTGAGCCCCGGTGCGCCGGACGCCGCGATCGTGGCCCTCGACCCGGCGACGGGAGCCGAGCTCTGGAGGGCGGCCGGCCGCCCGGCGGGCTATGGCTCGTTTGTCGCCGTCTGGCCACGCAGCGGGTGCCAGGTGATCGGCTTCGACGCCGAGACGCTCGGGGGCTGGGACGTGGCCACCGGACGCCGGCTCTGGGAATGGAAGCCCCCGGTCGGTGGCGGCTTCAACGTGCCCACGCCCGTGCTTCTGCCGGGCGACCCGCTGCGCGTGATCGTATCGACCGAAACCGATGGCACGCGCATCCACGCGCTTGGGCCCGACGGTGCCCTCGCCTCGCAGGCGCTTGCCGAGTCGGAAGAACTGTCGGCTGAGATGGCGACGCCGGTAGTCGTCGGCAATCGGGTGATCGGCGTCCAAGACCGGCTCGTGGCCCTCGACGCCGACGATTCGCTGCGCACGCTCACCTCCCTCGAGGATCCGTCACTCGCCACGTATGCCGCGACGATCGCCGGGCCCGCACACGTCCTCGTGATCGGCAACGGCGGGCGGCTGGCCCTCTACGACGTGGCCGCGGACGGCTGCCGGCTCAACTCCGCCACGCGAGTGCTGCCCGACATCGATCCTTCCGACGCCAAGTGCCCGCTCTACTCCCATCCCGCAATCGTCGGCACGCGGCTCTACATCCGCGGCCCTCACGACCTCGTGTGCGTGGACCTCGCCGACGACGACACCGCGGAATGATGATCCCGGCCGCGTAGCATTCCACGGCACGGGATGAGCGCCCCTCGACCAGGCGCGGCGGCATTGACACCGGCTTGAGGGGGCCGCAGTTCTTTTCCGCCTCGCCGACCTTACCGGCAGGGTCTCCGATCTCGCTGGCGTGGTAGAAGAATTAGCCGTGGCTCAGAAGCGCACCGAATTCGCGGTCAAAGACCTCGCGAAGCAGGTGGGCGGGCTCTCGAACGCGTTCGGCGGCAGCCTTGAAGACTTCGCCTGCGACCTCGTGCCCGAGATCCTCGAAAAGCACTGGCGGCTCGTGGTCGCCTCCGCCCAACCTGAGGAGATCGAGACCGGGCTCGGGCAGCACGAGATGGACCTCGTCGTGCGCGGCACGATCGATGGCAGGCCCGTGGTCGTGGTATGCGAGGTGAAGGCTACCGTCACGGCCACGGAAGTCGGCCGCTTCCTGAAGACCATCGAGCGGCTGCGCATTATTTTTGCGTTCCGGCGAGGATCTGGATACCCTCGGCCAGTAGGTCGAGCCTCGAAACAAGCCAACTCCTCACCATGCCGCCCGCCTCACACGCCGTTCGGATGACTCACGCCTTCTCGCTCACGCTGGCCGTGATCGCGGCCGTTGCCTTGGCCGGGCCGGGCGAGACGGCCACGCTCGAGCTTTCGTTCGATCAGGGATCATTCACAGCCAACACCTCAGGCACGTTCCGGCTGACTGGCAACATTCCGGCGACAGGATACGGCTCCGGGGGCTACTACGTCGGCGATGAATTCATCAACGAGTATTACTCGTTCTCATGCGACTACACGCTCGCATTCGACACGCCGCCCCCTGCGGCATTCACGTTCTTCCTGCTTCAGGCCACCACGGCCACGGGCACTGCGGTGCGCGATACGGTCACTTATTCGATCGACGCCGCCCGGGGCATCGGGTTCAACATGTTTGGCGGGGAGGGCGGCGTCGGCCAGGTGCAGGTGTACCTCGAGAACACTCCCAACCCTAACTTCAGCGTGGAAAACCTTTTGCCCAATAACACCTACGGCACGTTTCTCGTGGACATCTCGGGAAACTTCGCGGTCAACGCCATGGCCAATGGGGGCGACCCCGCGTCTGCAGGCGTATCGTTCGGAAACGTGGCAGGAACGCACGCTTCTGTGTTGGGCGACGAGCCGCTGACTGTGAGCGTTGCCGTTGCCGTGCCCGAGCCGGGCACGTGTGGCCTGGCTTGCCTCGCCGCGGCGTCTCTCCTGCTGCGCCGCCGCATGACGCGGCGGAAGTAGGAAGCGTTCTACCGCCTGCCCGGCTTGAGATACCACGCCTGCATCTTCCGGCGCCAGCGTTCCGCCGTCGTCCACGCGATCTCCTGCATGACCGCCGCGTCGTCTGGCGGCACGGTCACGGTGCCTGCATCCGGCAGCCCCTCCGGATTCGGCTGAATCGCCGCCGGAGTGAGCGATGCTGGCAGGCCCTGCGGCGACTCCTGGTGGATCACGGAGTGAAACACGCACGCCGCGAGATACGCCCCCGCCGGGCCGCTGTGGTTGCCGTCCTCGGCATGCAGCGTCACGCCCGGCCGAGCCTCCAGCATCGCCTGCCAGGCGAGGCCCACGGGCGCGATGTCGCCGAGGCCATCGCCCCGTTGGATTTCCCGAACCGCCTGCTCGCAGGTGGCCGTGATCCTGCCGAGCGGGCAAAAGCCCGGGTTGTCGAGTCGCTCCCAGAGCATGTAGCCCGCCGGAATGGCGCCGCGGTCGCGGGCGAGCCGGCCAAACCGCTGCATCGAATCATGATACGCCGCCGGATCCGCGCACGGCTTTTGGCTCCGCTCCTGCAGCACGACGAAGTCGAACTCCGTGTCGTCAAGCGCCGCGGTCGCCATGCCCTCCTGCCAGTGCCAGGCGAGCTCGTAGCCCCCCTTCAGCACCCGCGTCACCCGCACCTCCGCCTTCCGGGCCGCCTTGGCGAGTTCCACGATCAACCCCGGCACGTCGTTCATGTAGGTGTGGCTGTTGCCGACGAACAGAATCTCATACGGCACCTTCCGCGGCGGCTGCTCCCCGAGCAGCCGCTGCCGCTTCCAGTTGAGCCGCTCCGTCCGATCCGACGCCCGCCGGGCCGCCTGCACCGCCGG
>JBBAVM010000032.1:3943-7550 GCA_040397685.1 Pirellulales bacterium | reverse complement strand
TTTGTACACCTCTGCCTACCGGCCCCCAAGGGGGGCAGCGTATACTTGTCGCGAGGTGATCCATGGCCACGATCCCGCAGATCCGCACCCGCCTGCTCGAGGCGTTTCCTGAAAAGCAGGCCGACGTGCTCGCCCACGTCTTCATAGAAGCCCACGACGATCTCGTGACCCAGGCCGATTTTCACAAACTGACCGGCGTCGTGGGCGACCTGGCCAACGCCGTCACCGACCTCGCGGAAGCGCAGAAAGACCTCGCGAAAGCTCAGAATCGGACCGAGCTGCGTGTCGAGGAACTCGCCGAAGCCCAGAAGCGGACCGAGCTCCGTATCGGAGAACTCACCGAAGCCCAGAAGCGGACCGAGCTCCGTGTCGAGGAACTCGCCGAAGCCCAGAAGCGGACGGATCTCCATCTCGGAGAACTCGCCGAGGCCCAGAAGCGGACAGATCTGCATCTCGGGGAGCTTGCTGACGCCCAGAAGGGCACGGAATTGGCTGTGGCCGACCTCGCCCGGCAAGTCGGCGGGCTCTCGAATGCTCTCGGCGGCAGCCTTGAAGACTTCGCCCGCGACCTCGTGCCCGAGATCCTCGAAAAGCACTGGCGGCTCGACGTCGCTTCCGCGGAACCCGAGGAACTCGAAACCGTCCGCGGGCAGCATGAGATCGATCTGGTCATCCGCGGCACGATCGAGAGCCGACCGGTGATGATCGTGTGCGAAGTGAAGGCTGCAGTGAGTGCGACGGAAGTCGCACGGTTTATGAAGACGATCGAGAGGCTGCGGGCCACCCAGCCCGATCAAGACATCCGCGCGCTTTTCTTCGGCTACCGAGCCGACCGGAAGGCCCGGGAAGAGATCGCCAAGGCAGGCGCCGCAATGGTGTTTACCCGCGGCGTGATCATCCCCGCCGCGTAGCGCACGACAGGCTGAAGCCTGTCCTACGCTCTTTTCCGGGCGCGCTCGACCATGGTGCCGGAAGAGCAGCTGGATGACCTGATGCGTGCCGACGTCATCGTCACCGCAAAGCGACGAGACCAGACCGTGCATCCGGCTGGCTCCTGCCCGAAGCCGCTTGAGATGGTCTTGCGCCGTGTTGAGGCCGGCAGCCCAGCCCCAAGACAAAGCCGCGGCCCCTCTTTTCCCGCAACCTCAAGAAAAAGTTCCTGCCCCCGACTTTTTCCCCGAACCGCAACTTGCCCCGCTCCGTAGGATTGGTCGGGCAAGGCAGACCGCGTTCTGAAAGGCAAGGACCATGGCCATCAGAAGGGTTTGCGGGTCGCGTTTCGCGGCCTCGGGATACACGATCATCGAGCTTCTCGTCGGCGTCGCGATCGTCGGCACGCTCTCCTCCCTCCTCCTGCCGGCCGTCCAGTCGGCCCGGGAAAGCGCCCGGCTGACGACCTGCAAAAACCACGTCTCGCAGATCGCCAAGGCGATGATCCGCCACGAAACGGCGATGGGGCATTTTCCATCGGGCGGCTGGAGCCCCCTCTGGCTCGGCGTGGCCGAACGCCCCAGCGACCCCTCCCAGCCCGGCGGCTGGGCCTTCGGCATCCTGCCCTACGCCGAGGAGATTGCCACCCGCGACCTCGTCGCCAACGCCACGGCCCTCACCGCACCAAGTGTCTATCAAAAGTTGGCGACCACTCCGGTCAAGCTCTTCTCCTGCCCGTCGCGCCGGTCGGCCGCCCCGATCCCGATGTCCGGGACTGGTCCGTTCTCGTCCGCCGCCGCCACGGGGCTCACGCTCTCCCAGGCCACCCGCAGCGACTACGCGGCCAACGGCGGCTCGGTCGGCAACTGCCCACCGCTCACGGTGCTCAAGAAGGTGTCGGGCAACGTGTCGTCGAGCACGAAGATCACGATCAGCCACGCGCCCCCCGGCAACCCGAACAACTGCCAACTGCTGACGCTCCCTTTCCCCGCGGTCGTAAATGGGCACGCCAACCATCCCGACGACCGCCTCGTGCCATGCTCCGCCTCCTCGAGCACCATGGCGGCGAGTGTCGTCGCCAGCAGTAAGTCGAGCAACGGCAAGGGAAAGAGTGACGACGACGACGATGATGACGACGATGACGACGACGATGACGACGATGATGACGACGATGATGACGACGCAGGGAAAGTCGCATGCGCCGCCTGCTGCTCGGGACCGCTCGATGCGACGCTGTACTCCCCCAAGACTGTCGCCGACGGCGATGCATGGCGCGTCGCGCCGTTGGCCAAGCGGATCGCCCTGCCCGACATGGGCGTCCCGGACATGCAGGATGGCTTCGTCCACCGCATGAGCCGCGTCACGGCCGGCCACATCCTCGACGGGATGTCGATGACCTACCTCGTCGGTGAAAAGTTCATGGCTCCCGACCGCTACCGCACGGGCACCGATTCAGGCGACACCACTGCGCTCTTCGCCGGCTATTCGAGCAGCAACACGCGGTTCGGCCTCCAGGCTCCGCGGCAGGACGAAGCGGGCGTCTCGGCGCCCGGAGCCTTTGGCGGCCCCCACCGGGCCGGGTTCACGATCGCATTCGGCGACGGGAGCGTGCGGACGCTCCCCTACGAGATCGATCCGGCGGTCCACCAGTCGCTGTCGGCACGGGCCGACGGGGCCGTCGTCACGATCCCGCGGTGAGCCCGTACCGTGGCGAAAAGGCCGTCCGGCGGGGCTGGCGCCAAAGGGCGGCGGGCGACCCCTCGACATTGGCCGCGGCGGGCCTAGAAAAGAAGGGAACTCCGTCTGCCCTTGCCGCCCTCCGACGCCATGACCTCCACGCTGGCCCCTGCCCGCCCCGCGGTCGATCTCGGGAATGCCCGTGATCGTCTGGTCCATCATCGCCTCTATGCCCTCGTGAATTCGCCCGACCGACTGCGGCAGTTCATGGAGTACCACGTGTTCGCCGTGTGGGACTTCCAGTGTTTGCTCAAGGCACTGCAGCGCAAGTTCACCTGCACGGCGGTGCCCTGGCTGCCCACGCCCGATCGCGAGGCCCGGCGGCTCGTCAACGATTTGGTGCTCGACGAGGAATCGGACGACCTCCCCGAGGGCGGCCATGCGTCGCACTTCGAGCTATACCTGGAATCAATGGAGGCTGCCGGGGCCGACACACGGCCCATCGAGCGCACGCTGGCGGGTCTCCGCGACGGCGCCACGCTCGCCGAAGCCCTTGCCGCAGCGCGGGCGCCCGAAGCCGCCGCAGCGTTCGTGCGACACACCTTCACGGTGATCGATTCCGACTCGACGCCTGCGATCGCGGCCGCGTTCACGTACGGGCGTGAAGACATCATCCCAGACATGTTTCGGCATCTCGTCACGTCGCTCGCCGAGCGCGACGCCGCCACGTGGAGCCGGTTCCGCTTCTATCTCGAGCGGCACATCGCGCACGACGACGCGAAGCACGCGCCGATCTGCCATCGCGTGATGGCCCGGCTGTGTGGCGACGACCCGGCCGCGTGGGCCGAGGCCTCGCGGGCTGCACGGGGGTGCCTCGAGGCCCGCATCGCGCTCTGGGACGCGATCGCCGCCGCGATGGAGGACAGGTTTTAGGATGTCACGAAGGCAGACAGGCTGAAGCCTGTCCTACGCAAGACAGACAGGCTGAAGCCTGTCCTAC
>JBBAVM010000032.1:0-3843 GCA_040397685.1 Pirellulales bacterium | reverse complement strand
CAGACAGGCTGAAGCCTGTCCTACAAGCCGGCCGCGCCGGTCGTTTCCTGCTGGCGCTGTTCCTTTTTGGCGGGAAACTCCACGACGACGAGCTTGCGATTCGCGACGTCGTAGGCCCACTCCTGGTAGTAGGGCAGCATCGGCAGCGCGATCGAGTCGGGCCCGCCCTTACCGATGATCTGCGTCATGAAGTCTTCGTAGGTCCGCGGATACTCGCCATTCAGGGCGTTGTAGTGTTGCATCCGCTGTTCGACAGCGAGCGCGCCGGCCTTGCCGACCTGCGTGCGATAGGCCTCCGACGCGATCTCGAGGCCGCTGCCCTGGATCGACGTTTCGGCGAGGATGCCGCCCTGCTCGAGCGCCTTCGAGAGTTCGAGCACGTTCTGCGTCGTCTTGCCGAGCGTCTGCCGCGTCTGAATCGGCGCGGGCTTCGCGGGCGGCTGCGCGGCCTGCGGTGCCGGCTTCTCCTTCTGCGGAAACGCCCCCGGCGCACAGCCGGCGACGAGAACCGCCCCACCCACGAGCCACCCGACCGACCGCCATTCGGAGTGTGTCATGACATTCCTCTTTCGAACGATGTCCACGAGCGACAAGACCGACGGCAGTTTACACCACGCGGGCGAGCACGAGCACGCCGGCGAGGCCGACGAGCGACACGATCGTCTCCATCACCGTCCAGCTGCGGAGCGTGTCGCCCAGACTCACGTTGAAATACTCCTTGAACATCCAGAACGCGGAGTCGTTCACATGCGAGCAGACGAGGCTCCCGGCACCGATCGCGAGCACCATCAGATTCGGATCGACGCCTCCGCCCGCCACCACCGGCGCGAGGATCCCCGCCGCCGTGAGCCCGGCCACCGTCGCCGAGCCCACGCACACGCGGATCGCCGCCGTCACGATCCAGGCCAGCAGCAGCGGATCGACCGGCAGTCCCTGGAGCACACGGCCGATCTCGGCGCTCACCCCGCTCTTCACGAGCACCTCCTTGAAGGCTCCCGAGCCGGCGATCACGAGCAGGATCGAGCCCACGTCTCCGATCGCCCCGGTGAACGTGTCCATCACCGTCGGCAACGACCGGCCCCGCGCGAGCCCGAGGGCGACGGCCGCCACGAGGAGTGAGGCCACCATCACGACATCGGGATCGGAGCACACCTTCAGCAGGGCCGCCGTAGTCGAGCCCTCAGGCACGACGCTGCTCGCCACGGCCGTGAGGCCGAGCAGGACCGCCGGCAAAAGCGCCGTCGCGACGCTCGTGAACGTGCCGGGCAGCTCGTGGTCGGGGCGGGGCGTGGCGGCGAGCCCCGGCAGCGGATCGGCCCGGATGCCGCCGAGCGTGCGGCCAAACACGGGCCCGGCGATCACGAGCGCGGGAATCGCGATCGCGAAGCCGTAGAGAAGCGTGAGTCCGAGATTTGCATTGAACGCGGCGACGAGCGCCGTCGGCGCCGGGTGCGGCGGCAGCAGACCGTGGGCCACGCTCATCGACGCCAACGCCGGCATCGCCACCACGAGCAGCGGCTGCCGCGACCGGCTCACCACGGCGATGATGATCGGCACGAGGAGCACGAAGCCGACGCCGTAGAACAGCGGAATCCCGACGATGAAGCCGGTGATCGCCATCGCCCACGCCATGTGCTTCTCGCCGCAGGCCGCCACGAGCGTGTCGGCGATCCGCTGGGCAGCCCCGCTCTCGACCACGAGCTTGCCGAGCATCGCCCCGGTCACGATCACGATCACGAGCGATCCGAAGACGTCGCCGATCCCCTTGCGGATGGCGGCTGCGATGTCGGCCGCCGGCATGCCGAACGCGAGCGCGGCCGCCGCCGAGACCACGATGAAGGCGAGGAACGGATGGACCTTCGCGGCCGCCACGAGCACGACGAGTGCGGCGATCGCGACGGCGATGACGACGAGCGGCAGCATGGCCAGCGTTGTAACAAATTCAGGCTTCGCGCCGCTCCCGCCGGATTGACGCCAACGCACAAGTCGCTATACTTTTGCACAGTTGATCGGCATCCCGCGCTTCATCGCCATGGCCACGATTCCGCTTCCAGCCCCGTCGCGTCACCTGATCACGGTCGATGCGTTTCATCGCATGGGCGAGACGGGCATCCTCGGGCCCGCGGATCGCGTGGAACTCATCGATGGGGAGATCATCGACATGCCACCGATCGGGGCCCTGCATGCGGCGATCGTCGATCTGCTGGCCCGGCACTTTGCACGGCGGGCGGGCGAGTCGGTTCTCGTCCGCTGCCAAAATCCGCTGCGGCTCGACGACGTGAGCGAGCCGGAGCCCGACATCGTGATCCTGCGGCCCAGGGCCGACTTCTACACGACGGCACACCCCGGCCCGGCCGACGCACGGCTCGTGATCGAGGTGGCCGACACGAGCCTCGCCTACGATCTCGGCGTGAAGGTGCCGCTCTACGCCCGCCATGGCATTCCCGAGGTGTGGGTGATCGACGCCGCCACGCGGCGGACGCGCGTGTTTCGCCAGCCCGCGGGCACCGGCTACTCGCACGACTCACATGTCGAGCCGCACGAACCGCTCTCGTGCCCGGAAGTCGTCGATGACGCGGGCAAGCCGGTGGCCGTGGAACTCGCGCGGCTCCTGCCTGCCGTCGGCTGATTGATCGCCGCCGGCGAACGGATTCGCGCGTCACTCGCGCGAGGTGCGCTGCCAGTGCAGCCGATAGTCGCGGGGTGCGAAGCCCGTCTTCTGCTTGAACACCCGCGAGAAGTGGTAGGGGCTCTCGAAGCCGAGCGACTCGGAGACCTGCTTCACCGGGAGTGATGACCCCCGCAGCATCTCGCCCGCTCGGCGGATCGTGAGCTGCAGACGGTATTGGTGCGGCGTCTGCCCCGTCTGTTCCTTGAAGATGCGGAAGAAATGCGTGCGGCTCACGTGGAACCGCTCGATCAACGCATCGACGCTAACGCTGCCGGTGTCGCCCGCTTCGAGCAGCCGCCGGACGCGCCGCACCGTGTCGTGAATCCGAGGCGCGGTTCGCTCGGCTCCTGCCGCCCCCACCAGTCGGGCCAGGATCTCGAGCGTGCGGGCCCCGGCCACCTGCGCAAAGCTTCGGGCCTCGCTGCGAAGTGCATCCACGATCATCGCACAGCCCTGGATCACGTGCTCATCCGCCCCGCCGCGCACCACCGGTCGCTCCGGGGAGAGTTCGCCGCTTGCCCGCAGGCGATCCGGCACGTCGCCCTGGAAGTGGATCCAGTAACTGCGCCAGCCGCTGGCCTTCTCGGGACGGTAGCGGTGCCACGTGCCCGGCACGAGCACGATGGCGTCGCCAGCGTTCACCTCCACCAGCCCGGTCGCCCGCGAATCAAACTGCCCCCGCCCCTCTCCCACGACCACGACGGCGTATTCGCTGAGCACCCGCCCGCGTTCCCACACGTAGTAATGCCCGGCGGGATGCTGGCGCCGCGGCACCTTGTCGAAGCCCGGAGCGGCCGGCTGGAAGCCGGCCCCGGTGACGTTGAGCCCCCAGGCACGGTCGCGCGGATCGACCACCAGATACCGGTAAAACTCTTTGACACTTTTTGCCATGTGGCTGTCGTTTCTTATCGCGATCCGGCCGCGGACTAGGCTCCGCCATGGTACTATCAGGCATGGCATCGTACTTTTGGCCATTCCCAGGAGAAGGGCCGGAAGCGAGACTCGTGCCAGAGGTGCTCCATGCCCGGCGACGTCCGCCTCCTGCCAGCCGTCTCCCGCCGCACGTTTGCGGCTGCCACCACCGCGTTTTCCGCCGCGATGGTCCACTCGTCGCGGGCGGCGGCTGAGGCTCCGCGCGAACTCCGGCTCGGGATCATCGGCTGCGGCGGCCG
>JBBAVM010000031.1:28798-31301 GCA_040397685.1 Pirellulales bacterium | reverse complement strand
AGGCAAGCGGGACGCTTGCCCCACGGAGCCGCAACTGCCGTGCCGAACAGGATTGCCCGGAGGGCGCAGTGAACGTCCGGCGAGATGGTGGGGGTAACCCCGAGCCGGCCACGACCAGCACGCTCACGCTTTGCTCACAGAGCGTGGCGCCGCCGGAAACCGGCATCCCCGCGCGGGCGTGCGTCCGCTACCATCCCGCCCGGATCGCTCTCGCCCACGAGCTCCTGGAGGTGCCATGAGGGATGCCCGGCCAAAGCTGTTCGTGCTCGACACGAACGTGATCCTGCACGATTCCGGCTGCATCCGCAATTTCGAGGAAAACGACGTCGCGATCCCGATCACGGTGCTCGAGGAACTCGACCAGTTCAAGCGCGGCAACGAAGACCTCAACTTCCAGGCCCGCGAGTTTCTGCGCCGGCTCGACGCGCTCACCGGCGACGTGCTCTCGGAGGCGGGCAGTCCGCTCGGCGAAGGGCTCGGCTCGATCCGCGTGGTGCTCGGTGGCCGCGATGACCGGCTCCACGAGTCTTTTCTTCAGGACTCACCCGACCACCGGATTCTCGGCCTCGCGCTGCGGCTCCAGCGGGAGCATGCGGAGCGGCCGGTGATTCTCGTGTCGAAGGACACGAACCTCCGCATGAAGGCCAAGTCGCTCGGCCTCATGGCTCAGGACTACACCTCCGACAAGGTGGAGAGCTTCGACAAGCTCTACACCGGGAAGCGAGTGGTGGAGGGGATCGAGTCGGAAGTGATCGACCGGTTCTATGCCGAGGGGGGCGTGCGGGCGGACGAGTTCGCCCACGTCGCCCAGCCGCTCGCCAACGAGAACTTCATCCTCCGCAACGGCAGCAAGTCGGCCCTGGCGACCTACCGGCCCGCCACGCGGTCGTTCACCCGGGTCGAGAAGCAGTCCTGCTACGGCATCACGCCGCGGAACGCCGAGCAGTCGTTCGCGCTCAAGGCACTCATGGACGACGACATCAGGCTGGTGACGATCGCGGGCACCGCCGGCACGGGCAAGACGCTGCTCGCGCTCGCCGCCGCGCTCGAGTGCCGGCAGAAGTACCGGCAGATCCTCCTGGCCCGCCCCGTCGTGCCCCTCTCCAACCGCGACCTCGGGTTCCTGCCGGGCGACGTGGGGGAGAAGCTCGACCCCTACATGCAGCCGCTCTACGACAACCTCACCGTGATTCGCCACCAGTGCGGCGAGAACACGCAGGCGGCCCAGCGGGTCGTCGAGATGCGCGAGTCGGAAAAGTTGCAGATCACGCCGCTGGCCTACATTCGCGGGCGGAGCCTGCAGCGGATCTTCTTCATCGTGGACGAGGCGCAGAACCTGACGCCGCACGAGATCAAGACGATCATCACGCGGGCGGGCGAAGGGACGAAGATCGTGTTCACCGGCGACGTCTGCCAGATCGACCAGCCCTATCTCGATGCCCTGTCCAACGGGCTGTCGTATGTGATCCATCGCATGATGGGGCAGCCCCTCTACGCCCACGTGACACTCGAGAAGGGGGAGCGGTCGCCGCTTGCCGACCTGGCAAGCGAACTGCTGTAATTTCTTCCATGCTCAAGCCACCACCGGGAACGACGCGAGATTGGGAGCGTCCCCGCGCGGTCTGGCTCGGCCCCAGTGGCGGGAGCGAACTCGGGTTCGTGCAACGTTGCCTGCGCGGGCAGGTCGAACTCGTCGAGTATGTCTCGGTGGACGAAGCGGTCGCGGAGACGGCATGCCGGCCGCGATTCGTGATCCTTGCCGCCGACCGGCCGGGGCGCTGGTCGCAGGCGGAGGCCACCACGTCGTTCCGGCAGTGGCCACTGTCGACGGTCGTCGGCCTCGCGACGAGCCTCGGGGACGGACGCCGGCGGAGTGGCCCGAGCGTGCCGGGGATCGAGGAGGTGGCGTGGCACGAACTGCCCGGGCGGATCACCTGCTGGCTCGACGATCTCGCCGCCGGCCGCTGCGGGGCGCTCGGCACGCCGCCGACGGCGCGGCGGGAGGAGCGACTGCTCGACGCGCTCGATGCCGTCGCGGCCACGGGCCGGGCCCATGCGGGGCTGGCGGTGTCGCTCGCCGGTGGGCGCGGCGCGGATCTCGAGGGGGTGGCCGACCTGCTCTCGCTCGCCGGGCGACGCGTGGCGTGCGTCACCCCGGGCCGCCCACCGCTCGACACCGCGACGCCGCTGCTCGTGTGGGATGCGATGGCCCTCGGCGGCGACGACCTCGCCTGGCTGCGCATGCTGTCGGCCAATCGACCGGGCCTCGGGATCGTGATCCTCGAGTCGTTTCCCCGGGGGGATTCGACGCAGGCGGCGCTGCGGGCGGGGGCTGGGGCCGTGTTGGGAAGGCCGCTGCTCCTCGAAACGCTCGAGGGAGCCCTGCGGCGGGTGGAAGGTAGCGCGCCCGCGTTTCCGGGGGCGACTGGCCTTGGTGGGGCCGGCGGACGCCGCTAGCCTCCCCGGCCATGAAGCCTCGCCGTCGCCACCGTGATTGGCTGCC
>JBBAVM010000031.1:0-28698 GCA_040397685.1 Pirellulales bacterium | reverse complement strand
CGCCGCTAGCCTCCCCGGCCATGAAGCCTCGCCGTCGCCACCGTGATTGGCTGCCGTTCGCCGCCTGGGCCTGCCTCGCGGCAGGCTGTGCGCACCTCGCCGCCATCTCCCCGCGACCGATCGTCGAGACGTCGTTGGCCCGCGCGGCGGCCAACGCGGGCTGGGACCATGCCCCGGAACTCCCGAACCGTTCGGAGGTGACCGCGGGGCAGCTGGTCATTCACGCCGACTTTCCGCTCGCGGAGCAGCACCGCATGGTGCGCGATCTCGAATCGCTCCGCAGCGACGTGAGCCAGCGGCTGGGACTGCCGATTTCCGACGAGTCGGTGCATCTCTACCTGTTCGAGAACCAGCAGCGCTACGAGCAGTTCGCAAGCCGGTATTTTCCCGGCTTCCCGGTGCGGCGGGCGTTTTTCATCGAGACCGACACCAGGCTGGCCGTCTTCGCGCCGTGGCAGGATCGGATCGCAGAGGACCTGCGACACGAGACGACGCACGGGTATGTGCACGCGGTCGTGCCGGCCGTGCCGCTCTGGCTCGACGAGGGGATCGCGGAGTACTTCGAACTGCCCCGGGGGGAGCAGGGTCGGCACGCCGACCACATCGCCCATCTCGCCGGCCGCCTCCTCGAAGGAACGTGGCGGATCGACATCGAGCGGCTCGAGTCGCTGAAACTCGCGGGCGAACTCTCCCAGGATCACTACGCCGAGGCGTGGTGTTGGGTCCACTGGCTCCTCCACACGACGCCCGAGCGGAAGAAGCTCCTCCAGGACTATCTCGCCGACGTTCGTCGCGACGAGAAGACGGCGCCGCTCTCTGTGCGCCTCGCGCATGCGGAGGGGGGCCTCGTCGCGTGCAACGCCTCGCTCCGTGCGCATCTCGAAAGCCTCGCCCCACGCTAGCGGTCCGCAAGCCCGAAGCGCGAGCGAGGGATGGGATGGAGCGCGGCTGGCCCTTGCTTGCGCTGCGGGCTTGCGTGGAGCGGGCGAGCGCGGGTTTCCGGCGACTGGGTAAGTGGGGCGGCGGCATTTTGGGGTTGACCGAAAAAACTGCCGATCGCGGCTGGAACCCGGATTGACCGGCCCGCCCCCCCGCCGACAATTCCGCTCCGTTCCGTAGCCATGGAAGGCTGCGGCGACGCAATGGGTTCGGCAGGAGGCCGGCATGAGCGATGGAGTGTGGACGCAGGGCGGGGACGCGGTGGCCGTGTCGCTCGCGGAGGTGCTGCCCGAGGTCCGATTCGTGGGCTGCGACGACATCGTCGCGACCCGATGCATTGCGGACGTCCGTCGTTGCCGGCGTGGTGACGTGTTCGTCGCCCGGCTCACCGCAGCCGGTGACGGCCACGAGCAGGTGGCCCGGGCGATCGCCCGCGGTGCGTCGGCCATCATCGCCGAGCGCATGGTGCCGACGGGCGGCGTGCCGCTCGCCATCGTGCCCGATTCCGCCTGGGCCTGCGCGCGGCTGACGCACGCCTGCTGCGGCGATCCGGCGGCCCGGCTGCGGCTCGTCGCCGTGACCGGCACCAGCGGCAAGACGACGACCGTGTGGCAGACGGCGGCGGTGCTCGCCGAGGCCGGCCTCCGCGTGGGCGTGCTGTCGGATCTCGGCTGCCTCGACGCCGAGTCCACGCAGCCCGAATCGGCGGATCTGTCCAGGCCGGAGGTGTTCGCCGCCTGGCTCTGTCGGCTGGTCGAGTCGGGGTGTACGCACGCGGTCGTCGAGGTGTCGAGCCGGATGCTGGCCGACCAGGCGCTGGCCGGCGTCGCGTGCGGCACCGTCGTGGTCACGAATCTCGCGACGGCCCATCTCGACGCGCACGGCACGGTGCAGGCCTACCATGCGATCAAGGAGCGGATTCTCTCGAGCCTCGCTCACGACGGCTGTCTCGTGTTCAATGCCGACGACCCGCGCGTCGGCCGGCTCGCCGAGCGGCACGCCGGGCCCCGCATGGCCGTGGGGCTCGGGGCGTCCGCGGACGTGACGGCCGTGGCGGTCGAACGCTCGCTCGCGGGACAGACCGTGCTCGTCGCCGCCGGCGGGCACACGGCCGCCGCGACGATCGACCGCCCGACGGCGGGATTCGTCCGCGACGCGCTGTTTGCCTCCGCGGTCGGGCTGCGGTATCGGATTCCACTCGAACGGGTCACGCGCGGGCTCGAGTCCGCCGGTGGCGTGCCCGGCCGGCTGGAGCGGATCGATCGTGGCCAGGACGCGGCCGTGTTCGTCGATCATCCGACGAGCGGGCACGCGCTCGCCGCCACGCTCGCGAGCCTCCGCAGGCTCACGCCCGGCCGGCTCGTGCTGATCGCCGAGGAGCGGGCCGCCGCCGGGCTCGGTCCCAGGCAGCGGTTTGCCCGCCGCGCCGCCCGCTGGTGCGACACGACCCTCGTCGTGCCGGCCACCGTCCTCGACGACGACGCCGACAACGCCGCAGTCGCCGCCTACGCCCGCATCGACAAGGTGCTCGCCACGGCCGCCGCGGGCGACTGCGTGCTCGTGCTCGGCCAGGTGCCGGCCGGGGGCGGCTTGCCAGGCGACCCGGGCGATCCCGCGGTGGCCGGCACGCTCGCGGCGCTCGTGGACGGCTGGCTCCAACTCGCCCACCCCCCGATGTGGCGCGGCGAGCAGGCCGCCTGAATGCCGCCTCCATAGGCGCCGCATTCGGGCCTCGGGCACAATGCCTGTGGACAGTCCGCCCCTGAACTCATTCCAGGCTCGAAGGTCATCGTGTCCGACACGCCGTTCGACGATCTTGCCCTCGCCGTCTCGAGCAACGAACCGCTCGCCCACCACACCTGGCTCGGCATCGGCGGCGCCGCGGCCTACTTCTGCGAGCCGGTGGACGCCGCGGCCCTCGCGCGGGTCGTGCGGCGGTGCCACGAGCGCCGCATTCCGCTCCGCGTGATCGGGGGCGGCTCCAACATCCTCGTGCCCGCCGCGGGGTTTCCCGGGATCGTGATCCGGCTGTCGGCACCGGCGTTTTGCGCGATCGATGTCCAGCGGCCGGCGATTGCGGCCGGCGCGGGTGCGAAGCTCGTGCATCTCGTCTCCGCCGCCGTGCAGGCCGGGCTCGCCGGGCTCGAGACGCTGGTGGGCGTGCCGGGCACCGTCGGTGGTGCACTCGTCGGCAACGCCGAGGGCCATGGCGGCGACATCGGCGGCCGCGTCCGCACGGTGCAGATCATGCTGCCGACCGGCGAGATCGAGGAGCGAAGTGGTGCCCGGCTGGCGTTCCGTTCGCGGTGGAGCAATCTCGACGACGGCATCGTGATCGGCTGCCGGCTCGAACTCGACGAGGAAAACCCGGCCCAACTCACGAAGCGGATGCAGAAGGAGTGGATCGTGGAGCGATCGGAGCAGCCGTCCGGCACCCGCAGCGTGGCCATGATGTTCAAGGATCCATACGGCACGACGGCCGAGTCGCTGGTGGTGCAGGCCGGAGCCCGGGATGTGCGCGTGGGCGAGGCGACCGTGTACGCGGCCCACGCGAACTACGTCGTGGCCCATCCGGGGTGCACGAGTGACGACGTGCGCGGTCTCGTCGAGGCGGTTCGGGGCCGCGTGCGCGAGAAACTCGGCGTCGAGCTGACGCCCCAGATCGAGATGTGGTGAGCGGGGGGACGATGCAGCCACCCTCGCGTCGCAAACCCGATTCCGAAGTCGGCGCAGATGCCCCGGCCACGTTCCTGTCCCGGCGCCGTGCCGCGGTCGGCGCCGCCGTGGTCGGCGTTGCGGCCGCCGTGGTGGTCGGCTGGGCCTGGCGACGGTTCGGCGACGACGTGACCTGGAGCGGAAACAACCTGCTCGAGCCCGCGAGCATCGAACTGCGCGGCGTGGCGCCGTGGGTCCGGGCCGACATCAAGGCGGAGGCGCTCAAGGCGGCGAGCCTCGATCGCGGGCTGCCGCTCACCGACCCGGAGCTCGCCACCCGGATCGCACGGGCGTTCGACACCCATCCGTGGGTGAAGCGGGTGCTCGGCGTGCGGCTGGAGCATCCGCCGGCGGCCTTCGTCGAGATCGTCTGCCGCGAGCCGGCGGCCATGGTCGCAGTCAAGGGCGGGCTGCTCGCCGTGGACGCCGAGTCGGTGGTGCTGCCGAGCGCCGACTTCACCGCGGAGGTGGCGGCCGAGTATCCACGGCTGGCGGGCATCGATTCCAGTCCGCAGGGGCCCGAGGGAGCGCGGTGGGGCGATCCCGTGGTCGAGGAGGGGGCCGCCGTCGCCGCCGTGATCGGCCCGGAATGGAAGGCGCTGGGTCTCGTGGAGTGCCGGCCGGTGGGAGCCGTCGGTGCGCGGCGCTGGGAACTCGTGGGGCCCGAGGGGCGCCGCATCCGCTTCGGTTCCGCGCCGGGCAGCGAAACGGAAGGCGAGCCGTCCGCCGCGGTGAAACTCGCCGCGCTCCGCAAGCTCGTGGGGCAGCCGCTCCCCGAGGGCGGCGTTGATCTCACGACACCGCCGTCGGAGTGACGGACGAGCGTCACTCCAGCACGAGTTTTTGGACGGCCTTGAACTGCGGGTGCGCCGCGTCGCGCAGCCATTCGAACAGGATCGCCTCGGTCGTCGTCGGGATCGCGCCGGCGCCGACCAGCCGCTGGATTGCGGTGTCGTGGTCGATCGAGTGCCGGGCGGCGACGGCATCGACCGGGAGGAACACCCACTTCCCGCGGGCAAGCAGGTCGAGGGCCGTCTGGGCGATGCAGACGTGCGTCTCGAAGCCGCAGAGCACGACGGCCCGCACGGGCGGCGACGGCTCATCGACGAGCGCCGCGAAGGGCGGGCAGCCGAGGCAGCTGAAGGCCGTCTTCTCATGAGCCGGCGGCAACAGGGCCGCGAGGTCGGGGGCCGTGGGGCCGAGGCCGCGCGGATACTGCTCGGTGAGCACGCAGCGCACGTCGAGGAGCCGCGCGGCGGCGGCGAGCCGTCGGGCGCGGCCGAGGGGAACGTCCGAGCCCGGCACGGCGGCCAGCAGCCGGGCCTGCATGTCCACGAAGGCAACGAGCGTGGTGGCGGGGTCGAGTCGCATCGAAAGCAAGAGTGTAGCGGAAACGCGTCTGGATGCCCCGCGCCTGCGGCCGGTACGATTCCCCCCATGGCTCGCATCACCCGCGGCGCATTCCCGATCACCACGCGCCGGCTCGACGCCCAGCGGCTGCTCGTCGCCGACATCGTGCGGCTGGCACGGCACGTGCCGATCTTTCCCGTCGAGCGCGTGATGCAACTGGGCGCCGTGGACGCGATGCGGCGGCGGTGCCCGACGCGGATCGGCTGGGCGGCGCTCTTCCTCAAGGGCTACGCGCTCGTGGCCCGCGACCGGCCGGCGCTCCGCAGCTGGTTCGTGCCGCCGCGGATTCCCCTCCTGGGCCGCCCCCACTGGGCGACGAGCCCGGTCAGCGTGGCGTCGCTCGCCTTGAGCCGCCCGCGCGGCGACGACACGCCGGCCGCCGATCGGGAGCTCGATCCCGAGGCGATCTGGTGGGCCCGCATCCGGTCGCCCGACGCCCTCGCGCTCCCCGACCTACAGGCTGAGATCGTGCGGCACACGTCGGGCCCCGTTGACGAGATGTTCCGCCGGCAGTTGGAACTGCGCATGGTGCCGCGGCTCATGCGGCGGATCGTGCTGCGCTGGAACCTCCGATCGGCTTCGGCGCGCCGGGCACTGCGGCTCGGGACGTTCAGCCTCTCGACGCTGGCGGGCGAGGGCGGATCCAACCGGGGCCATCCGACGTTTCTCACGACGAGCCTCACATACGACCCTCTCGACGAGTCGGGGCGGATGCGCGTGACGCTGCTCGCGGATCATCGGCTCATCGACGGCGTGCCTGCGGCGCGGGCACTCGAGGCGCTCGAGGCGACGCTCACGGGGGCGATTGCGGGCGAGCTCGTTACGCTCGCGGCCGGCCGGCGAGCGTCCGAATGAGAGGGCCGTAGGCCGGCGACCGCGCGACGAAGGAGAGCGTGCGGCCCGTTGCCGAATCGATGTCGATCGTCACCTCGAGGCGGTCGGCCGGCAAGAGCCCGGCGATCCGCGCGGGCCACTCCACGAACACCCGGCAGCGTTCGCCCGCCTCGGCGGCGATCGCCTGCTCCCAGCCCGTCTCCCGAAGTTCCTCGGGGCCGGCGAGACGGTAGAAATCTGCGTGCACGAGCCGGCCCCGCGGCCCGGGATGGACGTGGATCAGGCCGAACGTGGGGCTGACGACATCCGCGGGGTCGATGCCGCTGGCCGCCGCGATCGCCTTCACGAACGTCGTCTTGCCCGCGCCAAGGTCGCCGGTGAGCGTCACGAACGCCCGGTCGGGCAGTCCGTCGGCCACGAGGGCCGCGAGCCGGCCGAGGCCGGCCTCGTCGGCGACGTGGACCACGGCGGTCGCGCCTTCCTCAGCGTCAGCCTCAGCCGGAGAAGTCATGGACGTAGCCACGGGGTTCGAGCGGGCGCAGCGTGCCGTCGTCGGCCTCCGCGACCAGCCCCGCGCCCGCCTCCACGCGGCCGATGATCGTGAGGGGCAGGTCGAGCGGTGGGCGGCCGGCGGCGGCGACGAGGGCGTGGGCGGCGCCAGGCGGCAGGGCGAGGATGAGTTCGAAGTCCTCGCCATCGCCGAGCGCGTGGTCGAGCGGGGTCGTTCCCTCGCGGGCGGCGCGTTGCCGTGCGTCGGCGTGGATCGGGACCGCGCTCGGCTGGACGACGCCGCATGTGCCGCTTGCCGTCATCATCCGCGAGAGATCGAGCGCGAGGCCGTCGCTGCAGTCGAGTGCGGCATGGACCTCGAACCGCTCGGCGATGGCGAGCGCCTCCCGCACCCGCGGCGCGACGGCGAGGTGCCGACCGAGGAGGCTCCCGCCGAACGCCCCGGACACGGCGAGCAGGTCGCCGGGGCGGGCGCCGTCGCGGCGCCAGGCGCGGCCCGGCGGCACGCTGCCGACGAGCGTCGTCGAAATCACGAGCGGACCATCCCACGCGTTCGTGTCGCCGCCCGCGAGCACCACGCCGTGTTCGGCCGCGAGCGCCTGGATGCCCGCGTGGAGTTCGTCGCCGATCGTGTCGCCGCCGCGCCGCGGCAATGCAACCGCCACGAAGGCGGCTTCCGGCCGGGCGGCCATCGCCGCGAGATCGCTGAGGCTGACGGCCAGCGCCTTGTGCCCCACGGCCCGGGCGGAGCAGTCGGGGCCGAGAACGAAGTCGGTGCCCTCCATCAGCATGTCCACCGTGACGACGGTGCGGCGCAGTGCGGGCGGGCGAAGCACCGCGGCATCGTCGCCGGGGGGCACCTCGAGGCGCGGATCGGCAGGCAGTCCGGCGAGCAGCCGCGCGACGAATTCGGTCTCCATCGGCGGGCGGCCCCTACGGTTCGCGTGGTCGTCGGCCGACGCGGACCGACATCTGCACCGCGGTGTCGCCGCGGGTGATGTCGAGCGGCACCTCGGATCCGATCGGCGCCCGGGTCAGGAGCAGCACGAGCTGGGCCGGATCACGGATCTCCTCGCCGTCGAACGCGGTGACCACGTCGCCGGGCGCGATGCCGGCGAGCGCCGCCGGCGACCGCGGCTCGACCGCGGCGACGACGGCCCGCGAGCCGCCCGGCGCGGCGGGCGGGCGGTCCTGCAGGGCCATGCCCAGGTAGCCGCGCTCGACGTGGCCCGTCCGCAGGATCTCCTCGGTGACGCGGCGGGCGGTGTTGCTGGGGATCGCGAACCCGATGCCGGAGTAGTCCTTCCCCACGATCGCGGTCGTGATCCCCATGATGTGGCCGTGCACGTCCACGAGCGGCCCGCCCGAATTGCCGGGATTGATCGCCGCGTCGGTCTGGAGGAACTCCTGCAGCGGATCCTCGAGCACCCCGCGGCGGCCCACGGCGCTCACGATGCCGTAGGTGAGCGTGCGGTCGAGGCCGAAGGGGTTGCCGATCGCCCACACCATCTCGCCGACCTGGACGGAGTCGCTGTCGCCCCACTCGGCCTTCGGCAGTCCCTCGGCGTCGATCTTGAGGACGGCGATGTCGGTCGCGGCGTCGGCTCCGACGAGGTCGGCCTTGAACCGCCGGCCGTCGGCCAGGGCGACGTCGATCTGCTCGCTGTGGGCGACGACATGGTAGTTGGTGATGATCGTGCCGTCGGCCGCGATCACCACGCCCGAACCGAACGACTCGTCGTTGGCGCCGCGCGGCGTGGCCCCGGCAAGCGCTGCGATCTCGTCGGCGAGGGTCATGATGCGGCGCTTCGCCGTCACGTTGACCACCGTGGGGCCGATCACCCGGGCGAGCGTCGTGAACAGTTTGCCGACCGGGGCCAACTCCGCGCCGAGGGCGGCGTCGCGGATGGCGGCGATCTCCGCACGGGTGCGGGCGTAGTGGATCCGGGCCATGAACGATGGCCAGGCGATCATCGCCACGAGTCCGGCGAGGGCGAGCGACAGGAGCAGCGTGCGGCGGGAGGTGGCGGGCATCGCGGGCGCGGGGCTCATACGGGAGGCTGGCCCGTCGATTGTACGGTCTTGCGCACCAGGTCGAGCGCGGTCTTGGCCGCCCGCGCCAGCCTGACCGTGCCGGCGCCGCCGAGCCGATGCTCGGACACGGTCGTGCCCGCGGGGCCCGCGAGCGCGACCTCCACCACCTCGACGCCCCCGGCATCCCGTATCGGGCCGATGCCGAGACCGTGCGACGCCCCCGCCTCGCGTCGGGCCCGGGCGGCCAGTTCCGCGGCGGGCGAGCCGTCGGCAGGCGGCAGGACGAGGCTCCCTCGGGAGCCCGCCCCCTGGCGCCGTGCCGCCGCCTCCGCGAGGAACGCCGCCACCTGCCCACGGGTGGCGATTTCGGCCGTGGCGAGCGTCGCGCCGGCTCGCACCACCGCCGCCAACGCCGCATCCTCGATCTCGTCGTCCTCGACGCCGTAGACGAGGTCGCCGAGCGCCGCGCGGATCAGCCGCTCGGTGGGCTCGATCTTCGCGCGGCAGGCGGCCTCGTCGCGGCCCCGGGCGGCGATCCGGAGCGTGATCGTGGCCTCATGGGCCGTGATGCCCACGAGCGGATCACGGCCGCGACGGATGAGGTCGGGAAGCAAGGCCTCGATCGCGCTCTCGCCGGCGCCGAAGCACTTGATGCGGCGGAAGCGCATCGTCGCGGCGTCGGGGCGGCAGGCCGCAAGCGCGGGGAGCACCGTGGCGAACCACATCGTCTTCATCTCGGCCGGCACGCCCGGCAGCGTAAAGATGCGGCATACGCCGCTCCCGGGCCGCGGAATCTCGATGTCGATGCCGGGCGCGGTGCCCTCGGGGTTGGGAATGACGCGGCTCGTCCGCGGAAAGAGCGCCTGCCGGCGGTTGCTCTCCGGCATCGGCATCGCCCGCCGTGCGAACCGGGCCTCGACCGCGGCCAGCGCCTGGTCAGAGAGTTCGAGCGGCTCCCTGGCGACGAGCGCGAGCACGTCGCGCGTGAGATCGTCGGCCGTCGGGCCGAGGCCGCCGGTGGCCACGACGATCTCGGCCCGCTCCACCGCCGCGCGGAACACGGCGACGCCATCCTCGAGGGAGTCGGTCGTCGTCGTGTGGAAGGCGGTGGGAATCCCGAGCACGGCGAGCTCGCGGGAGATCCATTGGCTGTTCGTATCGAGCCGTTGGCCGGTCGTCAGTTCGTCACCGATGGCGATCACTTCCGCACGCATCAGGCATCCTCCCGGGGAAATCGTGTCGTCAGCGTACCGCATCCGGCAGGGACGGGCGGATGAGCCTTGCTCGCGCTGCGGGCTTGCGTGGGCGTGGTGCGACGAAAGCCCGAAGCGCGAGCGAGGTGGGCATGGTGGCTGGTCAGTTTGGCGCCGCCCGCCAACAATGGGGCGATGAGGTTTGCGGTTCTCGGGATCGACGCGCAGGTGGCAGCCGTGCTCCGGGCTGCGCTCGCACGCGGCGA
Organism: Pirellulales bacterium; assembly: GCA_040397685.1. Lineage (GTDB taxonomy): Bacteria > Planctomycetota > Planctomycetia > Pirellulales > UBA1268 > RGVT01. Next base: position 18,797 of record JBBAVM010000031.1, on the reverse strand, counting down.
CGAGGTGGTGCTTGCCTGCGACATCGCGGCGGGAGCCGCAGGAAGAGTCGTGCCCGCGACCGCCCGCAGCGTGCCGTGGGAGGCCCTCATGGACGCCGCCTCCTCGGATGTGGTGCTCGTCGGCGAGGAGGGCTGGAACGAGCAGCGGGCGGAGGCCGTGCGGAAACTCGTGCAGGCCGGCCGCACGCTCGTGCTCTCGCAGCCGCTCGAATTGTCGATGCTCTGGGCCTATGAACTCGACATGATCCGCCATGATTCCGGGGCGCGGCTCGTGCCGATTCTTCCGGACCGGCTGCATCCCTTCGTCGCCCGCCTGCGACGCGACATCGAGGCGGCCGTCGCCGGCGGCGGGGCGCTCGGGTCGATCGAGACCGTGGAGATGACGCGGCGGCTCGCCGACCGCAGCCGGGCCAGTGTCCTCGGTCATCTCGCCCGTGACGCCGATCTCGTGCGGGTGCTCGTGGGTGATCCGGAGCGGCTCTCGACGCTCGGCGGGGCGCCCGCCGACGCGGCCTGGGCGACGCTCGCGGTGGGGTTCACCGGAGCGAATGCAGTGCCCGTGCGCTGGCAGGTGGCGCGGGGCGATGCCGAGTCACTGACGATTGCGGTCGTGGGATTACGGGGGAGCCGCGTGCTCGAGATTCCATCCGCGGCGGACGGGGCGTGGACATCGACCGGGCCCGAAGGCAGCGAACGGCTCGAGTTCGATCGCGGCCGGACGATCCTCGGCGTGCTCGACGGGGCAGCCGGCGGTGCGGGGCAGCCTGCGGGCTGGGACGACGCGGCCCGCGGCATCGAACTCGCGGAGACCGTGCCGCGGAGCGTGGCGAAGGGGCGGGCGATCGACCTGCACCAGGAGGAATTCTCCGAACTGGGTACGTTCAAGGGCACGATGGCCTCGCTGGGCTGCGGCCTGGTGCTGGCAGGACTGCTCGTGCTGATCCTGGCGACGCTCGTGGGCGGCATCGCGCGGGAAGCCGGCTGGGACCTGGGCGAGCGGATTGCCGGCGTCTGGCCGGTGGCCGTGCTCGTGGTGCTGGGGCTGTTTCTCGCGCTCCAACTGTTGCCACTCCTCGTGGCGGCCCCGGGCCGACCAGCGGACGCGGCGGAGGAGCCGGGCCGGAAACGTGAGTAAATCCGCAGCGGCCCGCAAGGATTCCGGTTGTTGAGCCGCAAAAGCCCCGTTTCGGGGGGGCGGTCGCCCACGGCTGGAAACCTGTGCGGGGCCGCGGGAGCGCGGTGAATCGCGGCCGCATCCCGTCCGATGGAACGAGCAGGTGGAGCGGTCGCGCATGGAAGCGCTGCCATCAGCCTCGGCGCAGCCTGCGGGCTCTGCCGCGTCGAGCCAGGGATCGGGGTGGCTGACTCTATGGGGTGTACGCGGTTCAGCGTTCTCGTCGCGGCCGGCCTGTGTGCCGCCGCGGCGTTGTCCGAGGCGACCGCCGCCGAGTCACGCCGCACGGCGATCGTGCGGGCCATCGAGGGGGCCCGTGACTCGGTCGTCAACATCCACGGCCAGAAGGTCGTGAGCGGCGGCGACGAGGGGGGCGGCGAGAACCGCCGCGTCAACGGCATGGGCACGGGTGTCGTGATCGACCCCCGCGGCTATGTCGTCACGAACTACCACGTCGTCGAAGGCGTGCGGCGGATCGAGGTCACGCTCGCCTCCGGCAAGACGGTGTCGGCGACCCTCGTGTCGCACGATCCGCGGACCGACCTCGCGGTGATCAAGGTCGCCCACGACGCCCCGCTGCCGGTGATCACGATCGGCACCTCGAGCGATCTCATGATCGGCGAGACGGTGCTCGCCCTCGGGAACGCCTTCGGCTACGAGCACACGGTCACCCGCGGGATCGTCTCGGCGCTGCATCGCGACGTGGAGGTCAGTCGCACGCAGCAGTACGAGGATCTGATCCAGACCGACGCCAGCATCAATCCCGGCAACTCGGGCGGCCCGCTGCTCAACATCAACGGCGAGATGATCGGCATCAACGTCGCGGTGCGGGCGGGTGCGCAGGGCATCGGCTTCGCGATTCCGATCGACCGGGCGCTGGCGATCGTGACGGAGCTCCTCTCCGTGGAGCGGGTGGATCGCACGTGGCACGGCATCGTGGGGAAGGCGAGCGGCCGGCAGGGCGTGGTGGTCGAGGCCGTTCATGAGGCCAGCCCGGCGGAGACGATCGGCGTGAAGGCGGGCGATGTGATCACCCGCATCGGTGATCTCTCGGTCGCGAGCCAGCTCGACCTCGAGCGGGCGCTTCTGGGCCGCAAGGCGGGCGACAGCGTCCCGTTGACGATCCAGCGGGCCGGAGCCGAGGAGCGGCTGGAGCTCTCGCTCGCCGCCGCGCGGTCGCTCGCCCTGTCGGTCGAGGATCGATGCTGGCAGGAGCTCGGCCTGCGGCTGGAGCCCGTGCCGGCGTCGAAGGTGCAAAAGCTGCAGTCGCGATACCGCGGCGGGCTGCTCGTGCGGGAGGTACGCAGCGAGGGGCCGGCCGCCGAGCAGGGAATCCACTCGGGCGACATTCTCGTCGGCCTCCATGTCTGGGAGACGGTGATGCCCGACAACGTCGCGTACGTTCTCGACAAGGCGCGCGAGGACAATCTCGGGCCGATCAAGTTCTACGTGCTCCGCGGCCGCGAGACGCTCTTCGGCCACCTCACCGGCGACACGATCCGTCGCTGAGGCAGGGCGCCGGCTTCGGGCCCCCCCGTATCCCATCGCCGGACGTTCGCTGCGCCCCTCCTGGGCTTCGCTCACTCGGAGATGCCTGCGCTCCGCCATCCATGGCTCCGCTGGTCATCTCACGCCGGCTCCCGGGACACGGGGGGGCCCGAAGCCTCCTCCACTTGAAAGGGCAGGCGAAGGGGGAGTCGGCGAACGCTCGAGGAGCTTGGGCCGCCGCGGCCCGGCGACGAGACTTTTGCCGCTCCCCCGAAGCCGGATTGAGCCCATCGAGCCTCGACGGGCAGACGCCTGTCCTACGGGGTGGGCGGGGCTGGGTCGCCGTCGGGCTTCGGGGGATCGTCGAGGAACTTCGTGAAGTTGAACTCGCCCTCGGCACCACCGAAGCCGAAGTCGAACGTCTCCTCCGCGTCGGCGACAGGCGCGGCTGGCGGTTGCGGAGCGACGGCCGCCACGGGCCGCTCGCCCGGCGTGCCCTGCGGCCGCTCGCGGAGCCGGGCGGAGATGTCGCCGAGCCAGTCGGGCGTCGGGAAGGCGTAGGGACGGAACTTTTCGAACGTGCCCGTCTCCTCGTGGATGAACAGGGCCCGCTGGGGCCCGAGCTTGCTCGCGAGCGGATTGTCGATGAGCTGGCTGGAGTCGGAGCCGCTCATCTGGAAGAGCACCCGCAGTTCGAACTCCTTGAGCGCGCCGCGTTCGAACGTCCGCATGAGGTTCGTGAGCGAATCACACCACAGGATTATGTGGATGCCGACGGTCGGCCCGTCCTTGAGCAGGTCGAGGAAGTGCTGGGCCGGCCCGACTTTCTTCTCGGAGCCGAAGGAGAAGCCGAAGCCGTCGTCGGACTTGCGGAGCTCGCGGAACCGCGCGAGATCGCGAATCACGACGAACACCGCCTCCCCGTCGAGCACCTGGCCGTCGATGCGGCGCCGCACCTCGGCCGCGAGCCGTTCCATGGCGTCGGCGACGCCCAGGCGGCTCACCACCTCCACTTCGTGCGGCAGGCTGCCGGCCAGGTTCGCGAGCAGGATCTCGGGCTTCTCGTCGGCGATCGCCGGTTCGAAGAGCACGAATCGCCCGGGCCGCCCGGTCGCACCACCCGGAGAAGGATCGTGGCCGGCGGCCAGGCTCACGATCGACATCGCGAGGAGCGCCGTGCCGAGGTCCTCCCGCTGCCCCACGATGAGCATGTTCGCCCCTCCCTGACGCCGGAACACGGCCGCGGTGGGGTCCTTGATCGCGATCGCGTCGCCGAGCCAGGCCAGCGGGGCGGTCGGCTCCCGGCCGTGGACCGTGTTCGAGGCGAGCAGTTCCCGAAGCAACGGATTGCCGGCCGGGTCGGCGGCCTCGTTGCCGTCGAACACCATCCGGGGGAGGGCGGGGATGTCGGTGCGGCGATCGGCGAGGGCGCGGAGGGCGCCCAGATACCGCTCGCGCCGCTCGTCGTTGAGGAACACGACCTGGAACGGGTTGTTGCCGGCCACCATGCCGTTGGCGTCGTTGTAGATCGCCTCGCCGGGCCGCGTCAGCAGCCGGGCGGCGGTGTTGTCTTCCGAGAGGATCAGGCTCGAGTCGGCCTCGTTGCACTGCAGGGCGATGCGCACCGCCATCTGCCCCATCGTGGCCCGCGGCAGGCTGTACGACCCGCCGAGCGTCTGCGAGCCCAGGATCACGTGCATCCCGAAGGCACGGCCCTGCCGGACGAGACGGTCGAGAATGAGCGATGCCTCCTGGGCGAGCTTGTCGTCCTCGACGAAGATCTCCTGGAACTCGTCGATGAGCAGCAGGATCCGGGGCATCGGATCGGGATGACCCGTCTGGCGGAAGCCGGCCACGTCCTGTACGGCGAGGTCCCGGAACAGGTCGCCGCGCCGCTTGAGTTCGCGGTCGAGTTGCTCGAGCACCGAGAGGCCGAACTCGCGCTCGCTCTCGATCGCGATCACGCGGGCGTGCGGCAACTTGTAGTGGTCGTAGAGCTTGAACTCGACGCCCTTCTTGAAGTCGATCAGGTAGAACTGGATCTCGTTCGGGCTGTATTGCAGCGCGAGGCTCGTGATCATCGCGTGCATGAGCGTCGATTTGCCGGAGCCCGTCTTGCCGGCGATGAGCACGTGCTGGCTCGTGCCCTTGCCGAGCTTGAGATACTGCAGTTTCTTCGCGCCCGCCGGCCCCAGCGGGGCGAGCACCTCGCTGGCCGTGCTCGACGTCCACCACTTCTCTTCCTCGGGGGCCACGCGGTCGAACGGCACCTCGACCCGCTTCGCCGCCTTCGCCGCCCGGCCGACCCGCTGGATGATCCGTGTGAACACCTCGTCCGACGGCGCCTGCTCGACCGTGAGCGGCCACTTCGAGAACTCCGGGTCGGTCCAGGTGAACGTCCCGTCCTTGAGCACGAGCGTCGTGGAGTGCTTCTCCACGTCGGCGAGGCTGAAGTCGGACGGCATCGGGGCCTTGGTGTCCACGGAAAGAATGAGGTACACGCCGCAGCGGGCGCCGCTGGCCGCGATGCTCGCCAGCCGGCGGGCGCTCGTCTCGGTGAAGTTGGCGGGGAAGTTGGCGACCACGACGAACCGGTAGGGCTCCGGCACCTCCGCGTCGGCGTTGTAGGCGCCGATCGACTCGTATTCGTTGCGCAGGTATTTCTGGATCACCACCTCCATCTGCTCGGTGATGTCCGCCAGCCGCTGCTCGATCTGCTGCGGCTCCGTCCAGATCCGGCTCGTGACGAGCAACTCGTCGTGGTCGGCCAGGTGCATGAAGCCCGCGAACTGCTTGCCGAGCCCGAGCGGATCGATGATCGTGAACCGGCTCTGGCCGGCGGGGATGCCGCTCGCGATCCGGAGCGTGAGCGCCTGCATCATCTCCGAGGCGATCTCCTTCTGGTCGGCCGTCGTCTTCACGAGGAGCGAGGCGTGCTTCGGGAACGGAACGAGCGCGGGCTGCGTCCACGCCACCGGGCCGAAGGCGTTGAGTTCGGGATGGGAGGACACGCCTCCCGGGATCTTCTCGAGCGATACCGCCTGCGTGCCGAACCGGAGCCCCGGGGGCGGATCGACCGGCAGGCCCACGGCCTCGTCGGCGAGCTGCTCCCAGGAGGGGAATGCGGCGGCATCGATGCGGCCGACGTCGGCGCACACGGCCGCGGTCGCCGAACGGACGCCGCGCCAGCGGTCGGTCATCTCCCGCCACCGCTCGTCGTGGCGGGCGTCGGCCGCGGCCTGTCGCTCGGCCCGCGCCTGGTCGATCCGCGCGAGTTCCTCCGTGCGGCCGGCCTCGAGCGACGCCAGTTTCGCCGGATACTTGCCCTCGGCGGCCTCTTTCAGGGTGTCGCGCCGGCGGGCGATCTCCTCCACCTTCGAACGGTACTTGGCCTCGAGATCCGCCGCCTGCTTGTCCTTCTTCGCGGTGATGTCGTCGAGCTTCGCCTGGAGCGCCGCCTGCCGCTCGGCGAGTTCCCGCTGGAAGCGGTCCTCGAGCGTGCGGGCCTGCTCGTCACGCCGGTGCTTGATGAATTCGAGTGCCACGGGGTGCCACGCCCTTCCCCGGGCGATGTCACCGCCGAGGCCGGTCTTCATGGCGAGGGCCTGCTCCCGGGCCCCGCGGCGCATCCGGCCCACGAGCCAGAGGCCGAGGCCGAGCCCCAAGGCCGCGACGGCCGCCGCCACGCCGCCCGCCACGCCACCCCGGAACGCCGCCTCACCCGCGACGAACAGGAAGGCCGCGCCGCCGGCCGCAGCCGCGAGCACGAGCGGCAGGACGATCGCCGCGGCCAGCGTGCCGCCGGAAAACGCGGTGCGGGCCTGCTTGAGGCCGCTCAATGCTCCGGCCTGCTCGGCGACGGCGGCCCGCAGCTTCTCGAGCTGGGCGAGAATCTCGGCGCCGGCCGGTGGTTGGTCCGCGGCCGGTGACGCCTCGCCGACCGCCGGACCGGCGATCTTCCAGGCGTTGAAGACGCTGTCGGTCCGCTGCTCGGCCTCGTCGAACTCCGCGAGTGCGCGCGTGAGATCCTTCTCCGCCTTCGCATACAGCCGGACGGGATCCTTGCGCTTCTCCTTGCAGATCTCGCGCCACGACGAGTCGTCGTACTGGTCGTCCTCCTTGAACTGCTTTTCCTGCGCGGCGAACGTGCGGAGGATCGTGGCGGCGTAGGCCTTGCGCTGTTCGTCGAGCTTCTTCCGGTCGGAGGCCGCCTGGGCCGCCACCTGCTGGAGCACCGTCGCGTACTCGCGCTTCGTCGCGTCGATGTCGCGGTCGTACCGTTCGCGGGTCGCCGCGAGGGCCTGCCCGGCCGCCGACTCCGCGGCGGCCCGTTCCGACTCGTGCTCCGCCGTGATCTCGTTTTCGAGCTTCGCCCGCAGCGCCGCCTCGCGCCGCAGGATCTCGATCTGGGAGCGCAGCACGTCGCGATCGTACGCGTTCGCCGGCGCGGGCGTGCTCGGGGCGTCGGGTACGTCAGCCATCGAATCCGTCGCTCACGTCGCGGGCAGCCCGGGCCAGCACTTCGGCCAGCCGCCCGACCGCCTCGAGCGTCTGTTTGACGTCGGGCATCAGGGGCTCGATGTGCTCCTTGTGGAAGGCCTTGCTCGTGGCGTCGTTCCAGGTCTCCTTGGCCGACTCCCACTTGATGTCGAGTTGCTTGAGGGCGAGCGCCATCTTCGCCGCTCCGCCCGAGAGATCGAAGTGCTTCATGTCGCCCCTCCCGACGACGCGGCGCCGGTGGCCGAGGAACCGGCGTCGGCAGCCGCCGCCGGCGGTGTCGGAGCGTCGTCAGCCTGGCGGGCCACCGAGGCCGCTCCGCCGCCGGGGGTGCCGGGGGCGTCGGGCCGCGGCGACGAGACCTGGCCGTAGGCCTCGAGGGACTTGAGCATGCGTTCGACCCGGGCGATCGCCTTGGGGCAGTCCACGTCGATCACCTCGCGGAAGTGCACGAGCCGGACGCACGTCTCCCGGAATTGCTGGAGCACCACGGGCGTCCAGCGCCGGACCGCCTCGGCCTTGCGCTCGGCGTTCGCGAGTTTGGCCCGCGCCTTCTCCAGGTTCTTCTTCTCCTCGGCGCAGGCGGGCTGGTTGTCGCCGACCTTTTTGAAGGTGCGGCAGTGCTCGAGGTCCTTGATGGCCTGGTTGACCAGATCGCTGCACCGGCGGACCTCTGCCTTCCAATAGGCCGCCTGGTCCACGGTGATGTAGTCCACCGCCCGGCGACCCTCGAGCTCGACCTCGTCGAGGGCCTGGCTGCTCTCGTGCGCATACGAGGCCAGGGCAGCCTTCACGAAGGCGAGCGTGTCGAGCGATTTGACGTCGGCCTGGGTGGACATCGGGGGCGGGGTCAGCGTTGCTGCTGGTATTCCTCCACCCGCTCCGCCTTGCGGACCAGGTAGGGCACGTATTCACTGGTCGATTCCACGAATCGCCCGAACGTGTTGAGCTGCTGCTCGAACTCCTCCTGGAACTTCTGGTGCTCGGCGTCGCGCCATGTGGCACCCAATGCGGCGAGCTGCCGCTGGACGGTCTGCATCTGCGTCATCACCTCGGTGCTGAAGTGTCGCAGCCGCTGTGCGAACCGCCGTAACTCCTGCGGATCGACGATCGCCTGTCCCATGGTCGTATCTCCCCTGCGCCGCGGCGCGTCTGAGCCCGAAGGCCGGTGTCAGGTTCGCTCCCTTGCAATCTTATCGTGGCCGCGCGGTGATTGGACAGCCGCGGGCGTCACGCGGCCGCTGGGAATGCCGACTCCGGCAGCGTAGACTCCGCCGGCCCGGCCGTCCGAGGAGTGATTCGCATGCAGCCTTCCGCCGCCAGTCCCCACGGTTCCCCCGCCCCGTCCGACGAGGTCTCGATCGTGCCCGCGAAGGGCTGGCACGTGACGCATTCGTTCTACGCGTTCGATCGGGCCCGCCTGGCGGCCCTCAGCGCCGCCAGCCGCGCCGAGGGGGCCCGGCAGTTCGCCGCGGCGCTCGATCCGGCGGCCCCGGGCCAGCCCTGCCGGCTCCAGGCCTGGATCGTGCCGGGCCACAAGGCCGACTTCGGCGTGGTCGCCATGGATCCCGCGCCGCTCACGGTGGACGACGTCCACCAGCGGCTCCTGGCGGGGCCGCTCGGGGTCGCGCTTGTGCCGACGTATTCGTTCGTCGGGCTCACGGAGGTGAGCGAGTACGTGCCGACCGTCGAGCAGTATGCGAAGCGGCTCGTCGAGGAGGGGGAGGTGGCCGACAGCCCGGCGTACAACGCGAAGGTGCAGGGCTACGCCGCCCGCGAGGACGCGATGCGCCGGGCGCGGATCGAGCCCGACCTGCCACCGTGGCCCAACGCCTGCTTTTATCCGATGAACAAGAAACGCGAGGTGGGCGAAAACTGGTTCACGCTGCCGTTCGAGGAACGGAGCCGGCTGATGGCCGAGCACGGACGCACGGGCATGTCGTTCGGCGGGCGGGTGATGCAGCTGATCACGGTGAGCGTGGGGCTCGACGACTGGGAATGGGGCGTGACGCTCTGGGCCCGCCGCCCCGACTTCCTCAAGGAGATCGTCTACAAGATGCGGTTCGACGAGGCGAGCGCCCGCTACGCCGAGTTCGGACCCTTCTACACCGGCTACGTGGCCACGGCCGCCGAGATCCTCGCCCACTGCCGCATCACCGCGGCGAAAGAATGAGTTCCACGGTCGTCTGGCGCGGCGGCACGCGGCCTTCGAAAGCCTCGAACAGCAGCGCCTCGTTCGACTGCGAACTCTCGACCGGCAGATCGAGCGTCGCCGTCGGAAAGTTCGAGACGCAGACGAGGTCGCCGCCGTCGGCCTGGTAGTACTCCTGGCCGTCGGCCGGGTCGGTCCAGAAACTGCTGCCGGCAAACACCCAGTCGGTGTCGAGCGGCAGATTCGTGCGCGCGTTGCGGATCCAGTCGCGGGCGTCGGCGGTCTGGGCGGTGCCGTCGGCGCCGGTCCAGCGGACCCGGATCGAGATTCGCGGCCCCGACGCGGCGACGTATTCGGGATCGAACGACACCGGCTTGCCGGGCTCGAGTCCGATCGCGAGCAACGCGGCGTGCACCGCCCGGGCCGAGGCGAGCGTGGCCACGATCGACTCGTGTTCCTTGGTGCCCGCCGGGCAGGCGAAGAATTCGATCGGGCCCGCCGCGAGTGCGATCCGGCCGCCGACCACCACCTCCCTGCGGGCGGCATCGATCCACACCTCCTCCTTCGGGGTCAGGCGTTTGAGGTCGGGGTGCCGGTCGGCCGGGGCGGGCTGGGCGACGCTGATGTCCGTCGCGAGGGCCGCCAGCAGGCCGGCACCGAGGACGACGGTCCAGAAGGGGAGGCGCATGGGAGCAGGACCGTGGATGGTGGCTGGAGGCTCCGGTACGATATCGCGCCGCGGGACTTCGGGCGAGCGACGCTCGCCGGCTCGCACTCCACCCAGGGTGGACCACGCGCCCAAGGTCGATGAAGGATGCCCGGGATGCCCGCGACGAAAAAAAAAGACAAGCCACGCCCCGACCGCCGCCGGGCGAAGGATCGGGCCCCGGCCTCCGCCGACGGCCATGCAGCCCGCTCGGCTGTGAAGCCCCAGCGCACGCAGCCCACGGTGTCGCCCCAGCCGCGGCGGGTCAAGGCGAAGGAGGCGGCGCGGCGCGTGCGCGGGCTCGCCGACGTGAGTGAATCGCTCGACGGTCGGCGCCGGCTGCGGCGGCTCGCGCGGCTCGTGGCGCAGGGGTCGCGCGAGGTCCGCGGGATCACGTTCATCGAGACCCTGCTGGGTGAGTGTCTCGACGAGGCCGAGCAGGAAGCCGTCGCGCGCGAACGGTGGCGGGCGTGCGAGGCCGTCGCCTGGGGGCTCGCATGGCTCGCCCGCACGCGGCGGGCGGGCGGCTCGGCCGGGGGACTGCTCGAGCGGCTGGTGAAGCACGCCCGCGCGGCGACCCACGACCTGCGCGACCGCGATACCACGTCGGCCGCATTCGTGGTCGCGCTCGCCCGCTTGTTCAGCGACATCGAGGCCTGCCGCTGCCTCGAGCGCGACGCCACCGCGGCGCTCACGGAGGAGTTGGGGCGGCTCGTGTCCGCCGACGGCGCGGTGAACGTGGCGGGGGAACCCGCCGGCTCGGCGGCGATCGTGGACCGCGTCGAGCGGTGGTCGGCGGTGCGCGAGGTGGCGACCGCGATCGGCGGGGACTGCCCGTGGGATGAAGCCGCCGACGAGCGATGGCACCGGGCCACGCTCATGGCGCTGCGGCTGCTCGGCGGCCAGGGGCGGACGCTCACCGGGGCGGGAAGGCTGCCGGCATGCTGTTCGCGGCGTCTGCTCGACGCCGTCGGGGCCGGGCCGGGCCGGGCCGGCCGGACCGCGGCCCTGGTCTGCGATCCGCCGCGGCGCATCGAGCCGGGGGCCGCGAAGCGACTGCTTCCCCGCGACCTGCACGCGGCCGATGCCGCGGTCTCGATCATCCGCACCGGCTGGCACCGCGACGCCGTGCGGGTGCTCGTGGACTACCGGACGGCGGTGCCGAGGATCGAGATCGCCACGAAGGATCGGCTGCTCGTCGATGGCCCCTGGGCGTGGCGGGTCTCGCTCGCCGGCCGGCCGCTCGAGGCCGAGGGGCCGTGGACGGTCACCGGCTTCGAGTCGGACCGCAAGGCGACGTTCCTCGAAATCGCCGCGCCGCTCGGCGGCGGCCTCCAGATCGCCCGGCAGGTCGTGGTGCTCGTCCGCGACGCCGTGGTGCTGCTCGCCGACGCGATCACGGCGGCGGCGCCGCCCGCCGGGACGTCGCTCGGGCTGGAATCGAGCATCGCGCTTGGGCAGGCCCTCGAGGCCGAGTCGGCCGAGGAGACCCGCGAGGTCGTGGTGTACGACACGGCCATGCGGATGATGGCCCTGCCGCTGGCGCACCCCGAATGGTCGGCCGCGCCGGCCTCGGGATCGTTCGCCGCGTCGGCGGGAGCGCTGACGCTCCGGCAGGAGTCGTTGGGGGGCAGGCTGTACGCGCCGCTGTGGCTCGACTGCGACCCCGCGCGGATCGGTCGGCCGCTCACCTGGCGGCAGCTCTCCGTCGCCGACACGCGCCGCAATCTGCCCCGGCACCAGGCGGCCGCCTTCCGCATCCAGGCCGGGCTCGAGCAGTGGCTTCTCTACCGGGCGCTCGACATGCCGCGCAACCGCACCGTGCTCGGCTGCAACCTGTCGTGCGAGTTTCTCGTGGGCCGGGTGGGGAAAGACGGCGTGGTGGCGCGGACGCTCGAGATCGAGTAGCTGCGGCGGCCTCCGCGAAGGTGACCCTTGAACGACGTGCCCCAGCGGCTGCGGGAGAATCTCGCCACGGTGCGAGGCCGGATCGCAGAGGCGTGTCGCCACGCCGCGCGCAGGCCCGAGGCGGTGCGGCTCGTCGGCGTGACGAAGTACGTGTCGGCGGAACTGGCCGCCGCCCTGCTCGCGGCCGGCTGCGGAGATCTCGCCGAGAGCCGGCCGCAGTCCCTGTGGGCGAAGGCCGAGGCCCTCGCGGGCGTCGCTCCGCCGCACCGCTGGCACCTCGTCGGCCACCTCCAGCGCAACAAGGTACGGCGCACGATCGGTCTCGTGGCCCTCCTCCACTCGCTTGACAGCCTGCGCCTGGCCGAGGCGATCGACGCGGAGGCCGCGCTCCTCGGTCGGCCGTGCGACGTTCTCCTCGAGGTGAACCTGGCGGGCGATCCGGGCCGCACGGGGGTCGCCGAGGCGGACGTGGAGCCGCTGCTCGGCTCGCTCGCCTTGCTCCCCCACCTGCGAGTCCGCGGCCTCATGGGCATGGCGAGCGTGCCGGAGGGAGCGCACGCGGCGGCCACCGCCCGACGCCAATTCGCGCGGCTCCGCGACCGGCGCGACCGGCTGCAGGCACGACTGGGCAGCGCGGTCGCGCTCGACGAACTGTCGATGGGCATGAGCGACGACTTCGTCGAGGCGATCCTCGAGGGGGCGACGATCGTGCGCGTCGGCAGCGCCCTCTGGGAAGGCGTCGAGTGACCCGCTAGTCGTCGAAGCGGACTTCGAGGATCTCGAACTTCATCGTGCCGGCGGGCACGTCGATCGAGACCCTTTCGCCCACCTTGCGGCCGAGCAGGCCTTGGGCCAGCGGGCTGGCGACGTTGATCTTGCCGGCGTCGTAATCCTCCTCGCCGGCACCCACGAGCACGAAGACCTCCTCGTCGCCGAACTTGAGGTCCTTGACCACGATCGTGGCCCCGAACACGACCTCGTCGGTCGCCTCCTTGGGCCGCTCCACGATCACGGCCCGGGCGAGCTTGTCGGCGAGCACGTTGATCTTCGCCTGCATCATGCCCTGGCTTTCACGGGCCCCGTGGTACTCGGCGTTCTCGCTCAGGTCGCCTTCGCTGCGGGCCGCGGCCACGCGCTGGGCGAGCTTCGGCATTTCGACGGTGTTGAGATGGTCGATCTCGGCCTTGAGCTTGTCGTAGCCGGCACGGGTCATCGGGATGCGGTCGGACATGATGGGGTTCTAGTGTGGCAGATAGAGAAGGCAGCCGCAGCCGCGGCAGGGAACGACCTTCCCCATCGAGAGTTCGGCGAGCATGTTGCCCGTGAGCTGTTGGAAACAGCCGCCGCAACTGGTGCCTTCGACGGCGGCCATGCCGTCGGCGCCCTTGCTCTTCACGATGCGCTGATACACCTCGCGGGAGTCGGCGGGCAGTTCCCGCTCGGCAGCGTCGAGGGCGCCCCGAATCCGGGAGACCTCTCCCTCGAGCCGCGAGGTCTCGCCATCGACCGTGGCCTTCGTCTCGGCGAGGGCCTGCTTCGTGGCGGCGATCTCGGCTTCGGTCGGCGGCAGGTGTTTCTTCACGGCGTCGAGCCGCTCGAGCCCCTCGAGGATCTCGTCCTCGAGCACCTTCGTCGCCATCTTGTCGGCGGCAATCTGGTCGCGGAGCGTCTGGTACTCACGGTTGGTCTTGCAGGCGTTGAGCTTTCCCTCGAGATCGAGGATCTTCGACTCGGCCGACCGCAGCTGGAGCTGCTTCTGATCGACGGTCATCTTCGCCTTCTTGATCTCGTCGAGGGCTGCCGCATGGGCCGCCTCGGCCGCCGCGAGCTGCTTCGTGCGGGCCGCGATCTGGCGTGGGCCCGCGGCCAGCTGGTCGCGCAGGTCGGCCAATTGGCGGTGCAGCCGGTGGAGCGTGCGGACGGCATCGGCGGAGACGGCGAGGGCCATGCGAGTTCCTCTGGGAAGCGGGCAGGCCGCCCGCGGAACGCGACAGTCTAACAGATTCGAGGCCGCCTGCCGCAGGGTGGGCCTCCCGGGCCCGACTGACTCGGAAAGCAGCGATCCTCCAACCGCCCGCGTTCGGAGCCGGCTCGGGGCGAGTCGAGGAAGTCGGCCTCGACCCGCCCCGGCGGCCGGATCGCGCGCTCAGCCTTCGGCGCCTGCGAGGAACGACTCGAGCTGCTTCGAGCGGACTGGATGCTGGAGCTTCTTGACCGCCTTGGCCTCGATCTGCCGCACCCGCTCGCGCGTGACCCGGAAGATGCGGCCCACCTCCTCGAGCGTGTAGGTGTAGCCGTCGGTCAGGCCGTAACGCAGGCGGACGATCTCCCGCTCGCGGTAGGTGAGGGTCTTGAGGAGCGACTCGATGCGGTCCTTGAGCAGGGCCGTGGTCGTGGCCTGCGTGGGACGTTCCGCGCTGAAGTCCTCCACGAACTCGCTGAAACTGGCGTCCTCGCTCTCGCCCACGGGACGGTCGAGGCTCATCGGCTGCCGGCCCATGTCGAGCACGCGCCGAGCCTCTTCGAGGCCCACCTCGGCCGCCTGGGCGATCTCCTCCACCGTCGGCTCGCGGCCGAATTCATGCAGCAGCTTCTTCGCGGTCGTGCGCAGCTTCGAGAGCACGTCGATCATGTGCACCGGGATGCGGATCGTCCGCGACTGGTCCGCGATCGCGCGGGTGATCGCCTGCCGGATCCACCAGGTGGCGTAGGTCGAGAACTTGAAGCCGCGGCGGTATTCGTACTTGTCCACCGCCCGCATCAGCCCTGTGTTGCCCTCCTGGATGAGATCGAGGAACGAGAGGCCGCGGTTGCGATACTTCTTCGCGATCGAGACGACGAGCCGGAGGTTGGCGGCCGAGAGGTTGCGCTTCGCGGCCTCGTATTCCTCCTGCAACTTGTCGAGCATCCCGACCCGCTTCCGCAGCGACCGGGGGCTCTCGAGCGTGGTCAGCATGAGGTCACGGAGTTCCTTCCGCATGTCGGCCCGGTCATCCCGCGACCCCTCGCCCTGGGCGAGGATCCGGAGATCCTGCTGGAGCCGGTCCATCCGCGACGACATCCCGCGCAGGAGCTTCATGAGCGGCTGCACGCGACGGGTCCGGAGGGACAGTTCCTCGACGAGCGTCAGCGACTTGGCGCGGGCGCGACGGAACCGGATGCGGGCGGCCCGCGCCTCAGCCGGGGCGGTGCGCCGGCTGATCAGGAGGCGGAAGTCGGCCTTGCTCTGCCCGATCAGGTGGTCGAGCGTCGCGAGGTTGTGCGGCATCCGCGCCAGGATCTGCTCCTTCGTGAGGCGCTCGGTGAGCGACACCTTGATCGTCCGGTCGAAGGGCAGGGCCCCCTCATGGACCCGCTTGAGCGTGTCCACCGTCGCCCGCATGGAGTAGGAGCAGCCGAGGATCGCGCGGCGGAACCGCTTGCGGGTCACCTCGATCCGCTTGGCGAGCGAGATCTCCTCCTGCCGCGTGAGCAGCGGGATCTCGGCCATCTGCGCCAGGTACATCCGGATCGGGTCGTTGGCCGCGTTCGACGGAGCGGTCGTGATCGCCTCGTCGCGGCGCGGCTTGGCCGGAGCGGCCTGCAACGCGGGCGCCTCGGCGTCGCGCGGCGCGGGCGGCGTATCCACGAGGTCGATGCCTCGCTCCTCGAGCGCCACGAGCAGCGCGTCGATCTTTTCCGGGTCGACGGCTTCGTCGGGCAGGAACGCGTTGACCTGATCGAAGGTCAGATACCCCTGTGAGAGTCCGGTGGCGATCAGGGCCGTGAGCTCATGATCTCCGTGGGACGTCTCGATCGTGGTCGTCGGCTGCTTGGCCGGCGCGGGCCGGGTCGCGATCCTGTGCATGCTCATCAATAGTCTCCTTCACCATCGTACCGTCACTCGCGCACCGCCCCCCGACCGGCCGGGTGAAGCCACGGCCAACCGATTGCAGCGACGAGGCGGGCATCCTCACCCATCCTTGGGTTCGGACATGCCCTGGGCGGCCCGCCGCTGGGCGACGAGCCGCTCCAACAAAACCGCCTCCGAGCCGGGATCCAGCCGGGAGGATTTCAAGGCGAGGACGCTCGCGTGCGCCTGCCGCTCGGCGGAGCGGCGTCGCAGCGCGTCCTCAAGATGGTGCAGCCGCTCGGCCGGATCGACCGGGCCGCGGGCGGCGGTCGAGTCGTCCACCGCGACGAGCAGGCTCTGCAGGGCCGGATCGGTGATCGCGAGCAGGAGGCCAGCCAGGGCGACCGGCCGGCCGGCGTCGTTGAGTTGCCGGGCCGCCTCCAGCACGGCCCGCCCCTCGGCGCTCTCGAGATCGGTGGGCGGCACCTCGCGCACGATCAGCCCGGCTGCCTCCGGCACGCCGACGAGCACCTCGATCACCTCACGATCCCAGGCTGGCAGCCGTGCGGCCGGCAGCGGGGCGGTGGCGGAGGCATCGGGCGGCGGCACCGCCCTCGGGCGGCTCGACCGCAGGTCGAGGAGCCGGGCCCGCAGCGCTTCGCGGGACAGCCCGAACCGGCGCGACAGTCGGCCGAGCACTTGGTCTTCGCGCAGGTGCCGCTGCGACGGGCTGAGTGGCGAGCGGTCGGACACGCTGGCCAGCGGCTTGAGGACGCTCTCGACCGCCGCGAGCACTGCGTCGTCGCCGTCGCCGCCGGCCAATTTCGCGACCGCCTCGTCCATCCGATATTCGAGCGGGTCGATCGCCGCGGCCAGCAGGCCCTCGAAGGCGTCGCGGCCCTGCTCGAGGATGAAGTCGCACGGATCGACGCCGGATGGGAGCCGGGCGATGCGCACGTCGATCGGTTCGGCAAGGATGACGTCGAGAATCTCGTCGGCGCGACGTCGGCCGGCGTCGTCGCCGTCGAGCACGAGCACGATCGTGTCGGCGTATCGCCGGAGCAGCTTGGCGTGCCGCTCGCCGAGGGCCGTGCCGAGCACCGCCACGACGTCGCCGATCCCCACCTGTCGGGCCGCCAGACAGTCGGTGTATCCCTCGACCACCACGGCCCGGCGCGACTTGGCCATCACGTCGCGCGCCGTGTCGAGTCCGTAGAGCATCGAGCTCTTGGAGAAGAGCGGCGTCTCGGGAGAGTTGATGTACTTCGCGGCGTCGGGCGCCGCCCCCGGCAGGACCCGCCCGCCAAACGCCACGCACCGGCCCAGCGGATCCCGGATCGGGAACATCACCCGCTCGCGGAACCGGTCGTAGTGGCCCGAGCGGTCCTGCCGCTCGACGGCCATGCCCGTTCGCGTGAGATGAGACGTCGCAATACCCGCGGCCGATGCCTGCTTGAGCAGCCAGTCCCAGCCGGGCGGCGCGAAGCCGAGTTGGAACCGACGGATCGTGTCGGGGTGCAGCCCGCGGGCCGCGAGATAGTCGCGGGCCGCACGGGCCTCGGGGCTGCGGTCGAGGCAGCCTGCAAACCGCTCCGCCGCCCACGTGAGGGCCGCGATCAGGGCTGAGCGGTCGTCGGACGGCAGGCCCTTGCTCCGCGTGACCTGGATGCCCGCGCGGTCGGCCAACTGCTCGAGCGCCTCGCGAAACTCGAGCTTCTCCATCTTCATCAAGAAGCTGAAGACGTCGCCGCCAAGGTTGCAGACCCAGCAGCGGAAGGTCTGCCGCTCGGGATTCACCTGGAGGCTCGGACGCGAATCCTCGTGCCAGGGGCAGAGGCCGGTCATGGCCCGGCCGGCGCGACGCAGCGAGATGTACGAGCCGACGAGATCGACGATGTCGGTGGCCTCGCGCACGCGTTCGCGGAGGTCGTCGTGGAGCGGCGAACCGGAGGACCGCGTCGATGAAGCCGGCAGAGAAGCCACTCGCAAACTCCGGACACCGAGCCGTGAACGAGATACCGCCGGAATGTATGGGGCGGCAAAAAACGGGTCAATCGCAGGCTGGGCCTGCGCAGTTCGCCCAGTTTGCGGATGCTCCCGAAGAAGCCGCCCCACCCGCGAAAGCGGCTAGGACAGGAGCCGCTGCACGCTTTCGAGCAGCCGGTCCATTGCGAACGGCTTGCGGATGTAGTCATCCACGCCGAGCATTTCGGCGTAGGCCTTGTGGCGGCTGCCCTCGTTGGCCGTGATCATGATCACCCGCAGAGGCACCGGCCGGCTGCGACGCAGCCGCTCCAGCACGAGAAATCCGCTGCGTTTCGGCATCATCATGTCGAGCACGACGAGATCGGGGTTCTCCTGCTCGGCCAGGACGAGCCCCTGGTTGCCGTCGCGGGCCACGAGAATCTCGTAGCCCTTCGATTCGAGAACGGTTTTCATCGACTCGACGATCTCGACGTCGTCGTCCACTAGCAACACCCGCTTCCCGCCCGACGCGGAGCCCGCTTTGGGGGCGGTTGACTCCACCACGTCATCGGCTGGGGCGTCCGCGGGTTTGGTGACCTTCCTGGTGCGTTTCTGGGCGGGCATGCGTGCTTCCGAGGGGCGGCGAACTCAAAGTAAGCCTAGCAAGACCGGCAGCACCCTGGCAAACCGCCCGCACGGGGCATCAGCGGGCGGCCAGCCCCGGCGAGGCGGGGCGGTCGGTGAGAAACAACGCGGCGCCCGCGAGGCCAAACGCCGCCCCGAAGCAGATGTCGCTGGGAAAATGCGCCGACGTGGCGACCCGCTGCAGGGCCGCACTCACCGCGAAGATGAGAAACATCCACCGGCCGCGCGGATACCGCCATGCAAGCGCCGCGAACAATCCGCAGGCGACGGCCGCATGGCCCGAAGGAAAACTGTGGCCGTCGGAGCGGCTGCCCGTGGCGGGAATGATGCCGAACGTCGCCAGCGCCGACGCCTGCGCGGCGACGTCGATCGCCCGCGGACGCGCCCGGCCGACCATGAGCTTGACGAGATCCACCGCGAGGCCGCCGCA
>JBBAVM010000030.1:0-33092 GCA_040397685.1 Pirellulales bacterium | reverse complement strand
ACCCCTCGCCTCCCCCGAACGGAAGCCCGAAGCGCAAGCGAGGGAATGCGTTTTTCCCTCGCTTGCGCTTCGGGCTTCCGTACTCGGGCTTCCGTCGAACCGAGGGCGCAGGCCCGCTGCAGATCACGCAGGCTCTCGATCGCCGGGCTGAACAGCGACATCAGGATCAATGCGTCGTACTGAGCCATGAACAGTCGGGAACAGTCGGGAACAGTCGGCGATTCCCGGCCTTGTCTCGTTCAGTCCCCACCGTCCGAAGTCGTGAGAGCAGCGGCCGGAGCTTTCGCAGGTACTTCAGTCCCTGCACGTCCTGATCGCGGATGTCGCGCTGAGTCCGTCCGGCGAGATGGTACGGGGCAACCCCGAGCCGGGTTGGGCGGGTTGGGGCGTGACAGGCTGAAGCCTGTCCTACGTTGCCTGGGCGGCGGCGTTGATGACGGCGGCGATGCGGACGGCGTCGTGGCAGGCGTCTTCGCTCACGCCGAGGTGCACGAGGCTCGCCTCGTGGTTCTTGATGCACAGTTCGCAGCCGGCGAGGGCGGCACAGGCGAGGCTCATGAGTTCGAACGTGGCCTTCGACGTGGCCGGCTGGGCCATGCGGCTCATCCGCAGGCGGGGCGGGCGGGCCTCGTAGCTCTCCTTGCCGAGCATGTGGCGGAAGCGGTAGTAGACGGTGTTCATCCCCATGATCCCTGCGGCCGCCACGGCGTCGGAGATCACGGCGGCTGCCTGGTCGCCGAGGCCCGCACGAATGTCTGATTCGAGGGCGGCCACGAGGGGCTGCGCCCGGGCGAATCTGGCCGCGGCGAGGGCGACGCCGAGCGCCTGCGGCGGCTCGAGGTTCTCTCCCGAAAGCACGCTCGAGAGGTTCAGCCGGATGTCCTTGAGTTCGTCGGGGAGCGCGTCGCGGAGGGCGTCGAGCGCGGGCGTGGGGATCGACATGGCGGCGTGGTCGCTCGGGAGGAGGGGGTCGCGGCGGATGGGCCGACGGATTCGCGAGGATTGTAGCCGGTCGTTGCCGGTCGAGGGGGCGGGATGCTACGTTCGGGAAATTTGTTTTTTCCTCCGCCCGAGCGCCGATGCCCCGTCGCGACGACCTGCACACGATCCTCCTCATCGGCTCCGGCCCCATCGTCATCGGCCAGGCCTGCGAGTTCGACTACTCCGGCACCCAGGCCTGCAAGGCCCTCCGCGAAGACGGCTACCGCGTCGTGCTCGTGAACTCCAATCCGGCCACGATCATGACCGATCCGGGCACGGCCGATCGCACCTACATCGAGCCGCTCACCTGGCAGATGCTCGAGAAGGTGATCGAGGTGGAAAAGCCCGACGCCGTGCTGCCCACGCTCGGCGGCCAGACGGCGCTTAACCTCGCGATGGAGCTCGAGCGGAGGGGCATCCTGGCCAAGCACGGCGTGGAGATGATCGGGGCGGATGCGGCGGCGATCAAACGCGGCGAGGATCGCGAGATCTTCAAGGAGACGATGCGCAGGATCGGCCTCGAAACCTGCCGCGGCCGGATCGTGAAGAGCCTCGCCGAGGCCCGCGAGGTGCTCGCCGAGATCGGTCTGCCCGCCGTGATCCGCCCGAGCTTCACCCTCGGGGGATCGGGGTCGGGCGTGGCCTTCAATCGCGAGGAGTTCGACCAGAAGGTGCAGCGCGGCCTCGATCTCTCCCCGGTCGGTGAGGTGCTCGTCGAGGAGTCGATCCTCGGCTGGAAGGAATACGAGATGGAGGTGATGCGCGACGCCGACGACAACGCCGTCATCATCTGCTCGATCGAGAACTTCGATCCCTGCGGCGTGCACACCGGCGACTCGATCACGGTGGCCCCGGCGATGACGCTCACCGACAAGCAGTATCAACGGATGCGCGACGCGAGTTTCGCCGTGATCCGGGCGATCGGCGTGGCGACGGGCGGGTCGAACATCCAGTTCGCCGTGAACCCGTCCAACGGTCGGATGATCGTGATCGAGATGAACCCGCGGGTCAGTCGCTCCTCCGCGCTCGCGAGCAAGGCGACCGGTTTCCCGATTGCGAAGATCGCCGCGAAGCTCGCCGTCGGCTGGCGGCTCCACGAGCTCCCCAACGACATCACGCAGAAAACGAAGGCCTGTTTCGAACCCTCCATCGACTACGTGGTCGTGAAGGTGCCCCGGTTCGCATTCGAGAAGTTTCCCGAGGCCGACAGCCGGCTCACCACGCAGATGAAGAGCGTCGGCGAGACGATGGCGATCGGTCGCACGTTCAAGGAGGCGTTCCAGAAGGCGCTGCGGGGCCTGGAGGTGGGCAGCTTCGGCTTCGGGTGCGACCAGAAAGACCTCTGGGGCACGGTCGCCGAGCCATCGCTCGACGACATCCGGGCGAAGGTCGCCACGCCCGATCCCGACCGCGTGTGGTATCTCCGCTACGCGCTCAAGGCCGGGATGACCGTGGCCGAACTCCACGAGCTCACGGCGATCGACCCGTGGTTCCTGGATCAGCTCCAGCAGATCGTGGAGCTGGAGAGCCTGCTCCGCACGATCGGCTCGCTCGCGGCGGTGGACGACGCCACGCTCCGCCGGGCGAAGCAATTCGGCTTCTCCGACCGGCAGCTCGCGGTGATGCTCGGCGCCGCAGAGCTGGAGGTACGCGACGAGCGGAAGCGGCGCGGGATCGTCGCCACCTACAAGGCGGTGGACACCTGCGCGGCCGAGTTCGAGGCCCAGACCCCCTACTACTATTCGACGTGGGAGGACGAGGACGAGACGCGGCCGAAGCCGCCCGGCAAGCAGCGGGTGATGATCCTCGGCGGCGGCCCCAACCGGATCGGGCAGGGGATCGAGTTCGACTACTGCTGCTGCCACGCGAGCTTCGCGCTGCGTGAACTCGGGATCGAGAGCGTGATGGTGAACTCGAATCCCGAGACGGTGAGCACCGACTACGACACGAGCGACATGCTCTTCTTCGAGCCTCTCACCTGCGAGGATGTGCTCAACATCGCCGACCGCATCCAGCCCGACGGCGTGATCGTGCAACTTGGCGGCCAGACGCCGCTCAATCTGGCCCGGGCGCTCCATGCCGCGGGCCTGCCGATCATCGGCACGAGTGTGGACACGATCGACCAGGCGGAGGACCGCGAGCAGTTCCGGGCGCTCCTCGAGCGGCTCGATCTCAAGCAGCCGGCCAGCGGCATCGCCCGCACGCTCGAGCAGGCCCGCCGTGAGGTGGCGCGGATCGGGTATCCGTCGCTGGTGCGGCCGAGCTTCGTGCTCGGCGGCCGCGCGATGGAGATCTGCTACGACAACGCCCAGTTCGAGCGCTACGTCGCCGAGGCCTTCGCCGTGGCCCAGGGGCAGCCGGTGCTCATCGACCGGTTCCTCGAGGACGCGATCGAGGTGGACGTCGATTGCATCGCCGACGGCCGCGACGTGATCGTGGCCGGCGTCATGGAGCACATCGAGGAGGCGGGCGTCCATTCGGGCGACTCGGCCTGCTGCATCCCGCCCCACAGTCTGTCGGCCGAGACCGTGGCCGAAATCAAGGCCGCCGCCACGGGGCTCGCCCGGAGCCTGGGCGTGGTGGGGCTGATGAACGTGCAGTTCGCCGTGAAGAAGGAGGACGGCCGACCCACGCTCTACGTGATCGAGGTCAATCCGCGGGCGAGCCGCACCGCGCCCTTCGTCGCCAAGGCCACGGGGCTGCCGGTGGCGAAGGTGGCGGTGAAGGTGATGACCGGCAGGAGTCTCGCCGAGCAGGGGATCACGGCCGATCCGGTGCCCGCGCATGTGAGCGTCAAGGAGAGCGTGTTCCCGTTCGTGAAGTTCGCCGGCGTGGACATCGCGCTGGGGCCGGAGATGCGGAGCACCGGCGAGGTGATGGGGGTGAGCGACCGCTTCAGCATCGCCTTCGCCAAGAGCCAGATCGCGGCCGGGATCGTGCTGCCGGAGAAGGGGCGGATTTTCCTCAGCGTGGCAAGCCAGCAGGCAAAGGATTCGATGGTGGGGCTCGCCCGGCGGCTGCAGGCCCTCGGCTTCGAACTGCTCGCGACGTCGGGCACGGCACGCGCGCTCGCCGAGGCCGGCATCCCGGTGGAGACGGTGAAGAAACTCCAGGAGGGGCATCCCAACCTGATCGACCACCTGATCGACGGCACGGTGCAACTGATCTTCAACACGCCCCGCGGCAAGGGCGCGCGGACCGACGAGGGCCGGATCCGGGCCGCGAGCGTGCTCTACGGCGTGCCCTGCATCACGACGCTCCCGGCGGCCGAGGCCTGCGTAAGGGCGATGGAGGGACTGCGGACCGAGCCCATGGGCGTGCAGCCGATCCAGGATCGGTTTCCGGAGACGGCCGTGGCGGGATGACCTGCGGCGATCCTTGCTGGCGCTGCGGGCTTTCGTGCGGTGATTTTTCGGAACGCACCGACTGCTGGCGTACACTCGTGTCATGCCCGCCCCGTTTCCGTCCGCTCCTCCTCCGCCGCGGCCGCTGCCCGCGCCCCGCCTCGACGAGCCGCCGCGGCTCACCGCCCGCACGCTCGAAGGGCTCGAGTGGCTGCTCGCGCGGGAGCTCGAGGCTGTCGGGGCGATCGACCTGAGGGTTGGCCGGCGGACGATCGAGTTTTCGGCGCGGCCGGGCGGCGAAAAGGAGACGCTCTACCGCGCGGTGCTCGAATCGCGAACGGCGATCCGCGTGCTCGAGCCGCTCGGCCGGTTTCGTGTCGAGTCGCCTGAGTCGCTCTACCGGGCCCTCGGCGACATCGATTGGACCGAGCAGCTGCGGGTGTCGGACACGCTCCGCGTGGACGCCGCGATCCACGACACGTTCACGACACACTCGCTCTACGCGGCCCAGATCGTGAAGGACTCCGTCGTCGATCAGTTGCGCACCCCGAGCGGCAAGCGGCCGAGCGTGCAGCTCCGCGGGGCCACGCTCCGGCTCGGGCTGCACCTGGTGGGCGACGTGGCGACGATCTTTCGCGATGCCGCCGGCCGATCGCTGCACCAGCGGGGCTGGCGGATGGGCGAGGTGGAGGCACCGCTCTCGGAGGTGCTGGCGGCGGGAATCCTCGGGATCGCCGGCTGGTGGCGGCCGGGCGAGGGCGCCGCGACGAGCGGCGAGCCGCTGCTCGATCCGATGTGCGGCTCAGGCACGTTCGTGATCGAGGCGGCGACGATCGCGGCGGGAATGGCGCCCGGGCTCTGGCGGGCGCGGCGGAAGGCCCACGGATTCTTCCGGTTTCGCGACTGCGACAAGCCACTTGCCGAGCGGCTCGTCGCGGAACTGGAAGCCCGCATCGTCGAGCCGGCCGGCGCGTTCCAGGCCAGCGATCTCGACCCGAAGGCGGTCGAGGCCGCGCAGGCCTGTGCCCAGGCCGCCGGCGTGGCGAAGAGTGTCGCGATCGCGACGCATCATTTCGAGGAGGTGCGGGCGGATGGTCCGCCCGGCTTGGTCGTGACCAATCCGCCCTACGGCGAGCGGCTCGCGCTCCCGCGGGCGGGTGCCCTCTTTCGCCGGCTCGGCGACTGGCTGGTGCAGCGTTGCGGCGGCTGGCGGGCGGCGATCCTCGCCCCCGACACGCCCGCCGCGGGCCACCTCGGCCTGCGACCCGCGCACCGCGTCCCGCTCATGAACGGCCCGATCGCCTGCCGGCTCCTCGAGGTCGAGATCAACGACCGCTCTCTCTCCACTCCCCCCAAGGTCGAAGGCCACGAGCAAACGAGCGCACGCGGAGACGCCATCGCCGCAAGCCAGGATCGGAGCGAGGATGGCGAGCGTGTGGATCGAGCGCAGCGAGAGACACAGCGAGACAACTCGTACCGTCCTGGCGCCGACGGCGCGAACGATTCCGTGCCCGCGGACTCCCGCCCCGGCCGACCACGCGCGCGCACGACCGCCGACCAGATCGGCGACTTCCGTCGCCGGCTCGCAAAACGCTTCAAGCACCTCGCGAAGTGGGCCCGCCGGCAGGGGATCGAGGCGTTTCGCGTTTACGATCGCGACATCCCCGAGATCCCGCTCGTCATCGACTGGTATGCCGGATGGCTCCATGCCGCCGAGTACGAGCGGCCGCACGACCGCACGGAGATCGAGCACGACGTGTGGCTCGACAAGATGATCGAGGCGGCGGCCCTCGAACTCGGCGTGCCCGTCAGCCAGACGTTTCTCAAGGTGCGGAAGCGGCAGCGGGCCGGCGGCCAGTACGAGAAGGTGGGCGAGCGACAGGCGATCGTCGGCGTGCGCGAGGGCGGCCTCGAATTCGAGGTGAACCTCTCCGACTATCTCGACACGGGACTGTTTCTCGACCACCGCCAGACGCGGGCCATGGTCCGCGCCGAGGCGCAAGGAAAGCGGTTCCTCAACCTCTTCTGCTACACGGGCAGTTTCTCGGTGTATGCCGCGGCGGGGGGCGCCGCCGAGACGACGAGCGTCGATCTCTCGAACACCTACCTCGACTGGACCCGCACGAACCTCGCGAAAAAC
Source organism: Pirellulales bacterium (assembly GCA_040397685.1). Lineage (GTDB taxonomy): Bacteria > Planctomycetota > Planctomycetia > Pirellulales > UBA1268 > RGVT01. The sequence continues at coordinate 26,627 of JBBAVM010000030.1, read as the reverse complement.
GGCTTCAAGGACGCGGGCCGGCACCGGACCGTGCGGGACGAGGCCCGGGCGTTCCTCGAGCACCGGGCGAAGCGGGGCGAGCCGCCGTTCGACCTCGTGGTCTGCGATCCGCCCACGTTCTCGCGGTCGGCCAAGAGTGAGACGCCGTGGGACGTGGAGCGCGACCATGCGGAATTGCTCGGCCTCGTCGCGCAGAACCTCGTGCCGGGCGGCGTCGTGTATTTCTCGACGAACTTCCGCCGGTTTCACCTCGTCGAGGAGCCGCTCGCGAAGCTCTACTCGATCCGCGAGATCACGCGGCAGACGATCCCCGAAGACTTCCGCAACGACCGCATCCACCGCGCGTGGCGGCTGGTGAAGAGCTAAGTGGTTTGACCAGCTGTTGTTCGCAGTTTTACATTCACTCGCATGACGGCACGGATTGCAGCACCCTTTCTCTACGCGGCACTACTCGTCCTCGCCGGCTGCCGGCCGGCGGATCCGACGCTCGTGAAGATCGTGTCGAGCCTGCCGCGGACGGGCTCGGCCAAGCAGCAGTCCGATACGATCGTCGGCGGCATCCGCATGGCGATCGAGGAGGCCGGCGGCACGGCGGGCCCCTTCCGCGTCGAATACCTCGACCTCGACGATTCCACGGCCGCCGCCGGCCAGTGGACGAGCGAGGCGGAGGCCGCCAATGCTCGAAGGGCCCTCCAAGACCCCGACGTCGTCGCCTACATCGGCACGTTCAACTCCGGGGCGGCGAAGGTGTCGATGCCGATCCTGAACCTCGGCGACCTGCTCATGATCTCGCCGGCCAACACCGCCGTGGGCCTCACGAAGCCCGGCCTCGGCGCGCCCGGCGAGCCGGAGGTTTACCGGCCCACAGGCCGGCTCAACTACACCCGCGTCGTGCCCGCCGACGACCTCCAGGGCCCGCTCTCGGCCGACTGGGCGAAACAGCGGGGCGTGAAGAAGGTCTACATCCTCGACGACAGCGAGGTGTACGGCAAAGGCATCGCCGACCTCTTCGACGAACGCTGCCGCGAGATCGGCATCGAGGTGCTCGGCCACGACTCGATCGACGCCAAGGCGCAGGAGTTCAAGTCGCTCATGGCGAGCGTGAAGGCGGCCCACCCGGACCTCGTGTATTTCGGCGGCACGACGCAGAGCAAGGGTGGCCAGCTCGCCAAGGACATGGCGAGCGCCGGCATCCAGGCGATGCTCATGGTGCCCGACGGCTGCCGGGAGCAGGTGTTCATCGACTCGGCCGGTGCGGCGAACCTCGAGGGCCGCTGCTACGTCACCTTCGGCGGCCTGCCGCCTGAGAAACTCACGGGGAAGGGGGCCGAGTTCGTCGAGCGGTATCGCAAGAAGCACGGCGAACTGCCCGAGGCCTACGCCGTCTACGGCTACGAGGCGGCCTGCGTGGCCCTCGCGGCGATCCGCGATGCGGGTGTGAAGGACCGCCGGGCGATCGCCGACGCGGCCCTCGCGCTCGACGACTTCGACGGCGCCCTCGGCCGCTGGGGCTTCGACAAGAATGGCGACACGACGATGCAGACGCTCACCGTCAGCGTCGTGAAAGGTGGGAAATTCGAGTTCGAGGAGATCCTCGACGCGAATGCCGTGGGCGAGGCGTCGCCGGTGCGGTAAAAATTTGCGGCCATGCCGCCACGGGCGGCACGGGCGTGTCCGTCCCCCACCGAGCGAGCCGCGGTGCAGTTTTTCCTCCAGCAGTGCCTGATCGGGCTCACCAACGGCGCCCTCGTCGCGCTCGTCGCCCTCGGCTACACGATGGTCTACGGGATCATCGGGCTGATCAACTTCGCGCACGGCGACCTGATCATGCTGGGGGCGTGCCTCGCGCTCTCGCTCGTGACGGCCCTCGGTCTCGGCCTCGGCGACGCGGGCGGCATGGCGGCCGTCGGTCCGGCCGGCAGCTGGCTCGGGATCGGGGTGCTCGTCGCCGTCTGCGGCCTGTTCTGCGGGGGGCTCAACGTCGCCGTCGATCGGATCGTCTACAAGCCGCTGCGGAACGCGCCGAAGCTTGCGCCGCTGGTGTCTGCGATCGGCGTGTCGTTCATCTTCATGAACGCCGGCCTGTTCTGGCTCGGGCCTGCCGACCGATCGTTTCCCGAACTGCTGCCGGCCACGAACCTGCTCGGCGGCGACGGCCTGCAGTTCACCTGGAAAGACCTGCTCGTGCTGGTGGTGGTCGTGCCGCTCATGGCGGCGCTGTCGGTGTTCGTCCGGGCCACGAAGCTCGGCAAGGCGATGCGGGCGGTCTCGCAAGACACCACCGCCGCGGCGCTCGTCGGGATCGACGTCGATCGGGTGATCGCGGCCACCTTCTTCATCGGTGGGTTCCTGGGAGGCGCGGCCAGCGTGATCTACGGGCTCTACATCAACACGATCGGCTTCCAGATGGGATTCCAGAACGGCCTCTACGCCTTCACCGCCGCCGTGCTCGGCGGGATCGGCAGCATCCCCGGCGCCGTCGTGGGCGGGCTCGTGATCGGCCTCGTGCGGGCGCTCTCGAGCGCCTACGTCGGCGAGCGGTGGACCGGGGCGATCGTGTTCGCGATCCTGATCGTGATCCTCGTGTTCCGCCCCGAGGGCCTCCTCGGCCGGCGGACGAAGGAGAAGGTCTGATGCGGGGCTTCCTCCGCGAACGCTGGGATCTGGTGACGCTCGTCGTGCTCGCGGCGGCGCCGCTGGTCGTGCCCGCCCTCGGCGGGGCCCTCGGCGGGCAGGTCACCACGCTTTTCATCTACTGCATTCTCGCGCTCGGGCTCAACGTGATGGTGGGCTACACGGGGCTCGTCCATCTCGGGATCGCCGCGTTCTTCGGCATCGGGGCCTACCTGATGGCGATCCTCACGGTGCCGATGTATCCGTTTCAGCTGGGGTGGCTGGCCGCGGCGGTCGTGAGCGTGCTCGTGGCCGCGGGGATCGGCCTCGCGCTCGGTGCCCCCACGCTCCGCCTTCGCGGCGATTACCTCGCGATCGTGACGCTCGGCTTCGGCGAAGTGGTGAAGGTGACGCTGCGCAACCTCGAGCAGATCACCGGCGGCATGAAGGGTCTCAATCCCGTGCCGCCGCCGGGGGCGGGCGTGAAGCTCGGCGGCCTCGACCTCGGCCTCGCCTTCGCGATCGACCCGCGCTGGTTCTACTACCTCGCGCTCGCCGCCCTGGCCGGGGTCGTCGTGGCGATGCGGCGGCTCGAGCACTCGCGGCTCGGGCGGGCGTGGGTCGCTGTCCGCGAGGATGAACTCGCCGCCTCCGCCATGGGCATCTCCGCCACGCGGGTGAAGCTGTCGGCCTTCGCGATGTCGTCGGCCGTCGCGGCGCTTGCCGGCTGCCTGTATGCCGGCAGTCTCTCGACGACGGCCGACCCCAACGCCTACGACTTCAGCCGCTCGATCATGGTGCTGTGCGCCGTGATCCTCGGCGGCCTCGGCAGCATCCCCGGCACGCTGCTCGGCGTGGCGATCCTCGTCGGCTTCGACACGGTGCTCACGCCGTGGGCCGACTCCTGGATCCAGCAGTTGAACGTGAATCCTTCCGGGTCGAGCTTGCTGTCGTTCAGCGGGTGGCGGCTGGCGATCTTCGGGCTCGCGCTCGTGCTCATGATGCGGTTTCGGCCGGAGGGGCTCGTGCCTTCCCGCCGGCTCGCGGCCGAACTGCACGAGGTGCATCCATGACCTCGATCCGCCGTCGCCTCCTGCCGCCGCTGCCCGGCCTCCGCCGCGGCGAATCCGCCCCGCCGCTCGTCGGCCCGGTCCCGCTGCTCGACGTCGATCGGCTTTCGGTGCGGTTCGGCGGGCTCGTGGCGGTGTCCGACGTCAGCCTCGACGTGCCCGAGGGGAGCATCGTCTCGCTCATCGGGCCCAACGGCGCGGGCAAGACGACCGCCTTCAACACCATCAGCGGCGTCTACGCCCCTTCGAGCGGCACGGTGCGGCTGCGGGGACGGCGGCTGGAGCGGTCGTTCACGGCGGGCACGTTCTGGTCGGCCGTGGCCGTGGGCCTGGTGACGGGCGTGTTGTGTGCGGCGGCCGCCGTGGACGTGGACCGGCTCTGGCTCGCCGTCGTGAAGCGGGGCATGAACACCGGCGAGCCGTTCACCGTCGCCGGCGCGGCCGACCGGCTCCGCGGCTACTTCCGGGCCGAGCTCGCCCTCGACCAGATGGCCGGGAAGTGGCGGGTGGTAAGCGCCGACGGCAGCGACGTGCTCGCGATCCGCCGCGACCGCACCGAGGCCCTGGCCCTCCGCGACGAACTCCAGGCGGCCGTCACCGCCCGCCGCGCAGGCCCCGGCACCGTGCCCGACTCGAGCGACCTCTCCGGCGCCGCCGAGCCGGGCGCCGTGCGGGTCGCGCTGCCGCCGGTCAAGGAGGAGGTGCTCGACCGGCTCGCCGCGGGCAAGTGGCGAATCCGGCTCCGCGGATGGCTCGGGCTCGTCGCCGGCTTCGCCCTCGGGGCCGCCGGCACGCTCGCCGTCTGGAACCGGGGCCGCCGCTCGCCCCACGTCGTCGCGCAGTGCGGCGTCTCGCGGACGTTTCAGAACATCCGGCTGTTCTCCAACATGACCGTGCTCGAGAACGTCCTCGTCGGCCTCGATCGCACGATTCCCGGCGGCGTCGCGGCGATGCTCTTCAAGACGCCGGCGAACCGGCGGGCCGAGGCGGACGCGCGGCGGCGGGCGATCGAGTCGCTCGAGTTCGTCGGGCTCGCGGCCGACGCCAACCGGATCGCCGGACAGCTCCCCTACGGCGACCAGCGGCGGCTCGAAATTGCCCGGGCCCTGGCGACCGGCGCCACGCTGCTGCTCCTCGACGAACCCGCCGCCGGCATGAACCCCGCCGAGACCGCTGACCTCGGCCGGCTCATCGAGCGGATTCGGGAGCGGGGCGTCACCGTGCTGCTCATCGAGCACCACATGAACGTCGTGATGCGGATCAGCGATCGGGTCGCCGTGCTCGATCACGGCGTGAAGATCGCCGAGGGCACGCCGGCGGAGGTGAAGCGCGACGAGAAGGTGATCGAGGCCTACCTCGGAGGCGAGGCATGACCGCACGATTGCTCGAGGTCGCGGACCTGGAGGCCGGCTACGGCCCGATCAAGGCGCTCGACGGCGTGTCGCTCACGGTCGAGGAGGGGGAGATCGTCGCGATCATCGGGGCCAACGGCGCGGGCAAGACCACGCTCCTCATGACGATCTCGGGCATCGTCCCGGCGCGGCGCGGGGAGGTGCGGTTCTCCGACCGACCGATCACGGGACTGGCGCCCCACGAGATCGTGCGGCGGGGGATCGGCCACGCGCCGGAGGGCCGGCGGATCTTTCCGCGGCTGACGGTTCGCGAAAACCTCGAACTTGGCGGCTTCGCCCAGGACGACGCCGCGCGGGTGCGACGTGACATCGACGAGGCCTGCGGCCTCTTTCCGGTCCTCGGCGAGAGGATGGGCCAGCTCGGCGGCACGCTCTCCGGGGGCGAGCAGCAGATGCTCGCGCTCGCCCGGGCCCTCGTCGGCCGCCCGCGGCTGCTGCTCCTCGACGAGCCGTCGCTCGGCCTCGCGCCGCTGGTCGTGGCGAAGATCTTCGACGTGATCGGGGGGCTGACCGCCCGCGGCATCGCCGTGGTGCTCGTCGAGCAGAACGCCCGCGCGGCGCTCAAGCTCGCGGCTCGGGGCTACGTGCTCGAGACCGGCCGGATCACGCTCACCGGCAGCGGCCCCGACCTCGCCGTCGATCCGCGGGTCCGCGACGCCTATCTCGGCGAGGAGTGACACGCCGGCTCGTGACTGCCCAGACCCTCTCGCTTGACGTTCGCCTCAGCCCTCCAGGCTTCGGCTCTCTGCGTGTCCGCTTCGCTTTCGCCATCCATGGCTGCGCTCGCTCCCACAGCCCGCTCGAGGGCATGGGCAGCCCCGATCCTCCTCAACTGGCTCGACTGCAAACGGGGCAGGCGAAGGGGGAGTCGGCGAACGCTCGCCTCGCCCGGACGAAAGCCCGAAGCGCAAGCGAGGGTATATCCTCCGTCCTCGCTAGCGCTTCGGGCTTCCGGGCAGTCACGAGCCGGCGCGCCCGAATGGAGGGCACGACAGGCTGAAGCCTGTCCTCCGGGCGATCTGGTATTCTGCCGGGCTTCACGACCGCAGCAGGTTCATGCATGGCAGGGCACGGAGCGTCCGAAACGGCCACGGCGTCGGCGGCCGATCCGCGGATCGCGGACGTGCTGGCGAAGTGGTGGGGCTTCGACCGGCTGCGGCCCCTGCAGGCCGACGCGATCCAGGCGGCGCTCGCCAGCCGCGATTCGCTCGTCGTGATGCCGACGGGCGGTGGCAAGAGCCTGTGCTATCAGCTGCCGCCGCTGGTGAGCGAATCGACCGACGTCGTGGTCTCGCCGCTGGTCGCGCTCATGAAGGACCAGGTCGATGCGCTCGAGGCGATCGGATACCCCGCCGCTGCGATCCACTCGGGGCTCTCGCAGGAGGAGCGCGAGCAGGTCCGCGACCGACTCGCAGCCGGGGAGCTGCGGCTCTTGTTCACGGCCCCCGAGCGGCTCGTGAATACCGGCCTGCTCGATCTTCTGGCGCGGGTGGGCGTGCGGCGGTTCTCGATCGACGAGGCCCACTGCATCAGCCAGTGGGGGCACGACTTCCGGCCCGAGTACCGGCAGCTCGCCCTGCTCCGGGAGCGGTTTCCGCAGGCGAGCGTGCATGCGTTCACCGCCACCGCGACGCCGCGGGTCCGCGGCGACATCGCGACGCAGTTGAGCCTGCGCGACCCCGAGATCCTCGTCGGCACCTTCGACCGACCGAACCTCTGCTACCGCGTGGTGCCGCGGACCGACCGCATCGCGCAGACGCTCGAGGTGCTCGGCCGCCACCGCGGCGAGGCCTCGATCGTGTACTGCATTTCGCGGAAGGAGACGGAGTCGCTCGCGGCCCGACTGGCGGCGGAGGGAATCCTCGCCCGCCCGTACCACGCGGGGCTCGACGCCAAGGAGCGGCACAAGACCCAGGAGGCCTTCGCGCACGAGACGATCGACGTGGTGGTGGCCACCGTCGCCTTCGGGATGGGGATCGACCGCTCCGACGTCCGCCTCGTGCTCCACACCTCGCTCCCCAAGAGCCTCGAGGCCTATCAGCAGGAGACCGGCCGTGCCGGACGCGACGGCCTCGCCGCGGAGTGTGTGCTCCTCTACTCGTCGGCCGACGTCTTCAGCTGGGAGTCGCTCGTGCGCAAGAGCGCGGAGGAGTCGGACCTCGAGCCCGACGAGATCGCGAAACTCGTCGCCGGCCAGACCGAGCACCTCCACGCGATGCGCCGCTACGCCCAGGCGGCCCGCTGCCGCCATGCCGCGCTCTCCGAATACTTCGGCCAGGCCTACGGCACCGAGCCCTGCAACGCCTGCGACGTCTGTCTCGGCGAGACGGAAAACATGCCCGATTCAACCGTCGTCGCCCAGAAGATCATCTCCTGCGTGGCGCGGGTCGGCGAACGGTTCGGCGTGCGGCACGTCGCCGAGGTGCTCCGCGGCGCGAAGACGGAGGGGATCCAGCGGCACGGCCACGACCGGCTCTCCACGTTCGGCCTGCTCGCCACGCTCGACCAGCGGGCCGTGGAGAACCTCGCGCACCAGCTTCTCGACCAGGGCCTGCTCGGCCGCACGGGGGGCGACCGCCCCGTCGTCACGCTCAATGACCGCTCGTGGGAGGTGCTCAGGGGCACGCGGCCCGTCGTGCTCCTCGAGCCGCGCGTGGGCCGCACGAAGGCGACGAAGGCCGACGTGGACGACTGGCAGGGCGTCGATCGCGATCTCTTCGAGCGGCTGCGTGCCTGGCGGCGCCGCGTGGCCGACGCCCGCGGCAAGCCGGCGTGGACGATCCTCGACGACAAGGCGCTTCGCGGCATCGCCCGGGACAAGCCCGCCTCGCCGGCGTCGCTCTTGCGGGTGAAGGGCATCGGCGAGAAGCGGCTGGCCGACTTCGGCGCGGCGATCCTCGACCTCGTCGCAGGCAAAGACCCCGCGGAGTAGGCGAGGGGTCGCCCCTGCCAATCGAGCCGGCTTTGCCCGGGCACCGATTCGCCGCAGGCGAATTGGTCGGCGAAGCCATGGATGGCGCAGCGCAGTCGGCAGGAGTGAACGAAGCCCGGAGGGCGCAGTGAACGTCCGGCGAGATGGTGGGGGCGACCCCGAGCCGGGTCAGGCGAGTCGAAAGATCACGACTCGAGCACGCGGCGGACGAGGGCGGCGTCGATCGGCTCGACCAGTTCGACGTGGCCGAGGCGGCTCGGGAGCACGAAGCGGAGTCGGCCGCCGACGGTCTTCTTGTCGCGGCCCATGATCGCGAGGAGGTCGTCGGCCGGCGGCGGCATCCACGAGAGGTCGGACGCGGTGACGGGCAGGCCGAGCGAGCGGAGGAGGGTGTCCTGCCGCACGACGAAGTCGGCATCCACGCGGCCGAGGGCCGCGGCGAGCCGGGCCGCCGCGGCCATGCCGATGGCGACGGCCTCGCCGTGGAGCAGCGTGCCGTAGCCGGCCGCCGTCTCGAAGGCGTGGGCGAACGTGTGGCCGTAGTTGAGAATCGCCCGGAGGCCGCTCGTTTCGTGTTCGTCGCGCTCGACGACGTGGGCCTTGAGCGTCGCGGAGCATTCGACGACGTGGAGGATCGCGTCGCTTTCCCGGCCGCGGATGGCGGCGGCGCGCGATTCGAGCCAAGCGAAGAACTCGGCGTCGAGGATCACGCCGTATTTGAGGACTTCCGCCAGGCCGCTGGTGAACTCCCGCTCGGGAAGCGTGGCGAGCGTGACGGTGTCGGCGAACACGCCGCGCGGCTGCCAGAAGGTGCCGACGAGATTCTTGCCGGCCTCGAGATTGATGCCGGTCTTGCCGCCGATCGCGCTATCGACCTGAGCCACGAGCGTGGTCGGCACCTGCCAGAGCGGAAGGCCCCTCGCGAACGTGGCGGCGACGAAGCCGGCGAGGTCGCCCACGACACCGCCGCCGACGGCGACGACGTGCGTGCGGCGGTCCACGGCCAGCCGCGCACACTCCTGCCACAGCCGCGTCGCCTCGGCAGCCGATTTCGAGGCCTCGCCGGATGGGACCACGATCAGCGTCGCATCGCCGCCGGCCGCGATGAGCGACTCGATGACGGAATGGGCGTGCGTGCCCGCGACGGCCGCGTCCGCCACGACGATGGCGCGGGTCGCGCCGGCGGACACGACGGCGGGGCCCGCCGCCGCACATACGCCTTCGCCCACGACGATGTCGTACGAGCGGTCGGCCGCCGCGCCGTCGAGTCGGAGGCGGATCGTGCGGCTCGACACGGTCAGGCGACGCTCACACGTTCGAGGTCCGCCGGCGTGACGGTGATCACGCGGGCGAAGCCAGTATGCTGCCGCACGTAGTCCAGTTCCGCCGCCTCGGAGGGACTGGCATGCAGCAGCGACTCGACGCGGGCCTTGTCGGAGCGGGACCAGTCGTCGTATTCGTCGGGCCACAGGGTGTGGTGTTCCACGACGAGGGCTTCACGGTAGGGATCGAGGGCGTTCGGCATCCGCGGCACTCCGCACGGGCGTTTCGAAAACGTTGCTCGGCCGAGTATACATGGCTCCGTGCCGCGATCCTCGAGGGCCCCGGAAACCCCCATGGCCGCCCGCCCGCCCGCCTCCGTTTCGTCCGCCTCGCCGACGCGGGGCCGATCCCTCGTCGCGGGCCTGCTGCTCTTGGGACTGGCGGCGGCAGCGACCGGCATCGCCTATCAGCGGATGCAGACACGCCGCTGCCTCGACTTCTATTCGCCGGACCTGGCCCGGCTGGTGGCATCCGCGCCGCGGGTCGAGCTGGTACGAGTCCGGCCGGGCGTCGCGGCCGGCCGGCTCGCGGCGGCGTCCACCCAGGACATTTCGACGGCCAAGGGGCTCGTCCATCTCCGCCGGGGCCTCGTCGAGGATGCGAACTTCGACTGGGGGCGGCCGGTCGGTGCGGGGCGGTTGCCCGCGGAGGCGTGGGACGTGGCGCTGGTGTTCTCCGATCCGGCCATGCCGCAGACGCGGGCGAGCCTCGTCATCGATCTCGATCCGGCGGGCGGCAGCCTCGCCGTCGTGGGCCGGCCCGGCCGCGTCTCCCTCGGACGGATCGCCCCGGGGCTGAAAAAGTGGGTCGAGGGGCAGTGAATGCAGTGGACGACCCGTGAATGTGGCGGACAACCGGGCGAAATCGGCCTTTTGGTCCGCCGGTCGGCCGCCTATCCTCCCCGGCCCTCCGGGATGTGCCCGGAGTCCGAGCGAGGCTGTGCATGCGATCGATCGCCGTGGCGAACCGCAAGGGCGGCGTCGGCAAGACGACCACGTCGGTGAACCTGGCCGTGGCGCTGGCGCGTGCGGGTAGGAGGGTGTGTCTCGTCGATCTCGACCCGCAGGCGCATGCGACGCTCCACGTCGGCGTCGCGCCGGGTGCTCATCCGCTCTCGGCCTACGACGTGTTCGTCGGTGACGAGTCGCTCGCCGCCGCGAGCGTCGCCGCGGGCGAGAACCTCGTCGTCGTGCCCTCGCATATCGACCTCGCGGCCGTCGAGGTGGCGCTCGCGCCGCGTTCGGGGCGGGAGTCGATTCTCAGGCAGCGGATCGAGGCCGATCCGCGGTGCCGCGGCGATGTCGCCGACAGCTTCGACTACCTCGTGATCGACTGCCCTCCCTCTCTCGGCCTGTTGTCGCTCAATGCGATGGCCGCCGTGGACGAGGTGCTCCTCCCGCTGCAGCCGCACTTCCTCGCGCTCCACGGCCTGAGCAAACTCCTCGAGACGATCGAACTCGTGGCCGACCACGTGAATCCTCGGCTGCGACTGCTCGGCGTGGTGCTCTGCATGTTCGAGGCAGGAACGCGACTGGCCACCGAGGTGGGCCGCGACGTCGAGGCCTTCTTCGCCACGCAGGAGGGCCGCCATGCCGCGTGGGCGGAGGCACGCGTGTTCTCCACCCGCATTCGCCGCAACATCCGGCTGGCCGAGGCGCCGAGTTTCGGGCAGTCGATCTTCGAGTATGCCCCCGAGTCGCACGGGGCCGACGACTACGCGGCCCTGGCGCTCGAGATCGATCAGGCCGCAGCCTGCGACCGCGAGATCGTGCGGCGCGTCGCGTGAGCCCCCGAGGCGATCATCGACGCCACGCCGGGGGTGGCGTCCGCCGCATCGCCGAGGTGGAGTTCCGGCATCCACCAATAGTTCGATGCACACGGATCGAACCCCGCGAGGATGCCCGTGGCGTCGTAGTCTTCCGGCGAGACGAACAGCCGTTCGCCGTGCCGCGGCGCATGGCCGGCGACGGGCGTCGGCTCGCGGTACGGACGCGGCGGATCGAGGCGGTTCGGTTCCAGCATGGATCTCGAAGTGTCTTTCGGATTCCGTTCGGGATGGAGGCCAATTTCAGCCTGAAAATCACCCGATAGCGAGATTGTGGTTTGGGTAATATGGGAAATCAAGAAAAACTGGGGTGTCTTGGGGTTTTGTGCCTTGTTTCGTTGAATTCCCCCTGTTTTCGTATGTTCTAGAAATCCGAATTGATCGCAGTCGTTTCAACGCACCGGGGCCCGCCTCGAGGCGGAACCAACCGGGAGAGGCGCGAGGATTTCATGGCCAGTCGGTCCAGGTTCCAGATGTGCATCGGGCTCGCGTGCGCGGCCGTGGCGGGGATCGCGCTGGTGGCCCTTCCGGTCGCGGCCGTCGAACCGGATGGATTCCGGCCCTTGGCCCCAGGCGTCCTCACGGTCATCCCTCCCGACCTCTCGACCGACGACACGATCCAGCGCGGCGACATCCTCGAGATCACCCGCGGCCTCGCGGATCGCGCCTGGAAACCGCGGCGCGACGCCGCCGGTGGCACGCTCGTCGAGATGGCGAAAAACCGCACGTATCCCCGCGACGTCTGGTGTCTCGAATTCGCCTACAAGCCGCCGCGCCACATCGACATCGACCTCCCCGGCCCCGACCTCACGATGCGTCGCAAGCGGGCCCTCTATCTGCTGTATCGCGTCAGGAACACGGGTGGCCGCCGGACGACGAGCGCGGCGGACGATCCCTTGCGGCTCGAGCGGGAGGCGTTCGAGCAGCCGGTACGATTTCTTCCACACTTCGTGCTTGAAAGCATCGAGGGGCTGGCCCATGCCGAGGGCTCAATTCACTACCGCGGCTATCTCGATCGCGTGATTCCGGAGGCGATCGAGCCCATCCGGCGCCGCGAGCGCGTCGGCGGCCGGCTGCACGACAGCGCGAGCATGGTGGAGACGCCACTCGCGCCGGGCGAGGAACGTTGGGGCGTGGCGGTGTGGACCGACATCGATCCGCGGATCGACTTTTTCTCGATCTTCGTCCGCGGGCTCACGAACGCCATCCGCTGGCGGAGCGATCTCGACGCCCGCGTGACCGCCGACGATCCGCCCGGTGCGGGCACCGAACACGCGTTGGAAAGCCTGCGGCTCGACTTCTGGCGGCATGGCGACGAGGTCGCGTTCGAGGAGGAGGAGGTGAGCGTCGGCCACGCCGGCCTCATCGAGCGGATGGCCATCGGCGTGCGTGTGTTGGAGGCGCTCGGGCGGCCCGAACTCACGCAGGCGACGGCCCGCGAGGGGCTCGAGCGGCTCAGCCTGTCGTGGCGCGATCTGCTCGTGCCGGCCGTGCCCTTCGAGGCGGTCGATCGCGACGTGCCCCACAGTCTCGAGCCGTTGGCGAAGGTCATGGATCGACTCGCCCCGGTCGCCGAACCGGGGGCGCGCGGGCAGGTGGTCCGCGAGCTTCTCGGAGACCATGGTATCGAATGGATCGAGGACCTGTCGCGGGCCCTCGCCGGCCCGGCCGACGGCGAGCGGGCGAACGTCCGGGCGGCAGCCTTCGAACGGGCCGGCATCGCGGCCGATCTGCCCGCGACGGAACCCCTCGCAGCGCTCGCCAAGGCGATCGCGTTCGTGGACGGCCATGAGGGCACAGCGGCGCGCCGCGCCGAGGCGGCGGCGCTGTTCGGCGGCGCCGCCGAGCGGCTCGATGAACTCGCACGCGAGCTGAGCCTCGCACGCACGCTCGTCGTGCTCGACGACCTGGGGCTCGATCGCCGCCGGCTCGCGGCCGGGGGAGCCCGGGCCGCGTTCGACGCCCTGGCAAGGGCCGTCGATGCGGAGCCCGACGCAGCCGCCCGCAGCCGGGTACTCCTGGGCGTGCTCGGGGCCGAGGGGCCCACGGTGTATGCCAGGGCCAAGGCCGTGAACGAGGGCATTGACCATGCCTGGGTTTTCCGATACGAAATTGAGGAGATCGCCGGCGAAGCCCCGGCGTCCGGAGGTGGTTGATGGCACATAAAAAAGGTCAGGGTTCCAGCCGCAACGGACGCGATTCCAATGCCCAGAGGCGGGGCGTGAAAAAGTTCGGCGGCGCCGAGGTGCGGGCCGGCAACATCCTGGTGCGTCAGGTCGGCACGAAGTTCCGCCCCGGCAGAAACGTCGGGATGGGGTCTGATTACACGCTCTTCGCCCTCGTGGACGGCGTCGTCGGCTTCGATCAGGAAGGTCGCCGCGTCAACGTGTCGGCCTCCTAGGCCCATCGTCCGCGAAAGATCGGGCGTGCTCGAGTGTTTGTCGACCGCGTGCATATCGAGGTGGCGGCCGGCGACGGTGGTCGTGGCTGCTCGAGCTTCCGGCGCGAGAAATACATTCCGCTCGGCGGGCCGGACGGTGGTGACGGCGGCGACGGCGGGAGCGTGATCCTCGAGGCGCGGGCCGGCGTCGATTCACTCTCCGCCCTCGCGCACCGCATGCAGTGGCGGGCGGCGAGCGGACAGTCGGGCGGCCCGGCCAACTGCCACGGCCGATCGGCGGAGGATCTCGTGCTCCTCGTGCCTCCCGGGACGATCGTGGTGGACGAGGCGACGGGGCTGGTGCTCAAGGACCTCGCCACCGCCGGCGAGTCGATCGTCGCCGCCGAGGGTGGCGCCGGCGGCAAGGGCAACCTCCACTTCAAGACCTCGACCAACCGCGCCCCGCGCGAGTTCGGCCCGGGCGAGAAAGGGCAGGTGCGTCGGCTGCTTCTGGAGCTCAAGGTCATCGCCGACGTCGGCCTGGTGGGCCTGCCGAATGCGGGCAAGAGCACGCTGCTTTCGCGGCTCTCGCGGGCCCGGCCGCAGATCGCCGACTACGCGTTCACCACCAAGACCCCGATGCTCGGGATCGTGGCGATCGACCGTGATCGCAGCTTCGTGCTCGCCGACCTGCCCGGGCTGATCGAGGGGGCGCACGCGGGCGTCGGGCTCGGCCACGAGTTCCTCAGGCATGTCGAGCGGGCCGGGATCGTCGTGCACGTCGTGGAGCCGCAGCCGGTGGACGGGAGTGATCCGATCGCCAACTACCGGGCGATCCGTGCCGAACTGGCCCTCTACGACGAGGATCTCGGCCGGCGGCCCGAAATCGTGATCGTGAGCAAGGCGGAACTTCCCGGTGCCGAGGATGTGCAGGCCGGCCTCGCCGCCGAAACAGGCCGTGAGGTGCTCGCCGTGAGCGCGGTCACGGGCCTGGGACTCGACCATCTGATCGCCGCCGTGGCCCGCGAGATGGAGCGGCAGAAGCAGGAGCAGGCGGAGGCGGCCCGGGCCGCCGCGCGGAGTGCGCCGTCATGACCGCGGCCAGTCTCGGCACGCGTCTCGGCGACAGCGTGCTCCTCGCCGACGTCGGCAACTCGCGGATCAAGCTCGCCGTCGTGGTGGAGGCGGCCGCCGCGCCGCCGCGGCTCCCTCCCGTCTCCCGTCGCCACGACCTCGACAGCCACTCGTTTCGCAGTGCGCAGCTCGAGCAGTGGCTGCAATCGGCCGCGCCGGGGCCGGCGGTCGTGCTCGTGGCGAGCGTCCACGACGCCGCGGCCGCGCGGCTGGAAGCGGCGCTCGCGGCCGTGTCGGCCACGGGCCACCGGCCGCTGCGGCAGCGACGCGTGGGCCACGCCGACCTTCCGCTGGCGATCGCGGTCGCCGCGCCCGAGCGAACCGGCATCGACCGGCTGTGCGGCGCCGCCGCCGCGGCCCTCGTGAAGACGGCGGACCGGCCGGCGATCGTCGTCGATTGCGGCACGGCGGCGACAGTGGACATGGTGGCGGCCGACGGCACGTTTCTCGGCGGCGCGATCCTGCCCGGTCCGACGCTCATGGCCCGCGCTCTGGCCGACGGCACGAGCAAGCTCCCGGAAGTGGCCGCCCTCGCCACGGCCGCACCGCCCGCGATGCCCGGTCGCGCGACGCACGAGGCGATCGCGGCGGGCATCGGCTTCGGCATCCAGGGCGCGATCGCCCGGCTCGTCACCGAGGCCCAGGCGTCGTTCGATGGCCGCGCCGAGGTGATCCTCACAGGCGGCTGGCGTGGCGCCGTTCGTGCGGCTCTCCCCGGCGCGAACGAGATCCCCGATCTCGTCCTCCACGGCATCGCCCTCGCCGCCGCCCGCGCGTGCGCACGGTAGCGAGGGTGAACGCTTCGTTGACCGCGCCGGCTTCAGGCTCCCCGTATCCCGTCGCCGGACGTTCGCCTCGGCCCTCCCGGCAATCCTGTTCGGCACGGCAGTTGCGGCCCCGTGTCGTGGGATAGGCTTCAGCCTGTCGTGGGATAGGCTTTAGCCTGTCATGCTTCAACTTGCCCAACCCGGCTCAGGATTGCCCCGTACCATCTCGCCGGACGTTCACTTCGCCCTCCGGGCTGCGTTCACTCTGACCGACTGGCGCTGCGCCATCCATGGCTTCGCTGGTCGGCCACGCCGGCTCAATGGTAGGGGCAACCCCGAGCCTCCCCATAACGGAAGCCCGAAGCGTAAGCGAGGGAATGCGTTTCTCCCTCGCTTGCGCTTCGGGCTTCCGTCGAACCAAGGGCGTTTCGGGGAGTCCCAACCCCGCGTGCCGATGAGGTAGTACCAGACCATCTGGTACATCGCCCGGTTCGGCTTCTCGCCCGTGTAGATCAGAATCAGCATGCAGACGATCATGACGCAATACGCCTGGATCTCCACGCCGTTGTGCTTGTCGGAGACCAGGTGCTTGCAGCCGAGCAGTTGCTTGAACGTGCGGAAGAACATCTCGATGATCCACCGCAGGCGATACATCTCCGCGATGAGTTCGGCCGGCAGATCAAGCCGATTCGTGACGAGGCGTAATACACCGTCACAGTGCGGCCCCTTCCACCCTCGGCTGCTCTCATGCGGCTTCACCGCCACGCAGATGAGACGCACCGGATGATCCGGTCGCGTGCGGTGCTTCGCCTTCCAACCCAACTCGACGATCTCATCGCTGATCACGTTGGCGGCGCGGTCAGTATCCGTCAGTTCATTGGCATGCGTGACCGTGGCCAGGGTTCTATCCGACGACCGGCAAACGTAACTGCTGCCAGTGGCGTCGATCCGCACTGCCTTGCCGCTGAGCACCTCAAAGTGCGTGTGTAGCCGGTAGGCCGAGAGATGCTTGCCCTCGGCCTTGGGCGTCCACGAGAGCTCCGCCACGCGCTTGACCGTCTCGATGACGGTGCCGTCAACGGCCGTGATCCGTTGTCCGACCGAATCGAACCGATGATCAGGCTTGCTGCGGATCGTGTGGCCGAGTTCCGCCGCGATCTCCTTGAGCGGCGCCGGGTCGAAGATCGCCACCGACTCCGAGAGCGACCCCAAAGACACTCGGCTGACGCCGAGTCGCTTGCGGACCTTGTCGAGGGTGCAGGCCCGCTGCAAGTCACGCAGGCTCTCAATCGCCGGGCTGAACAGCGACATCAGGATCAATGCACAGTACTGATCCATGAACAGTCGGCGATTGCCGGCTCGGTCGCGTTCGGTCCCCACCTTCCGCAGCCGCGACAGCAGCGGACGAATCTTCCGCAGGCACTTCAGTCCCTGCACGTCCTGATCGTGGATCTCGCGCTTCGTCGGTCCGGCCATGACGCGCACGATATCGCCCTGCCGAGCAGCGCGCAACTCGCCTCAGTCCGTCTGGATTGCCTGGCTTTCAATGCGCAAATCCCGTGCTGAACAGGATTGGCCTCCAGCCCTCCGCTCACTGCATGTCCGCTTCGCTTCGCCTGGCGGCTGTCGCAACGCTACGGAAGCCCGAAGCGCAAGCGAGGGGATCGCTCTCTCCCTCGCTTGCGCTTCGGGCTTCCGTTCGGGCTTCCGTTCCGGGGAGGCGAGGGGTTGCCCCTACCGCTCGAGACGGCGTATTTGACCAGCGAAGCCATGGATTGCGCAGCGCAGGCAAATCCGAGTGAGCCGGAGCCTGGAAGGCGAAGGCGAACGTCCGGCGAGACGGTACGGGGCAACCCCGAGCCGGCTTGGGCGAGTCTGGGCGAGCATCGCTTCAGGTCGCTATACGCGGCGCACGGATGGGCTACACTCGTTTGACGCTGCATCTCAAAGCCGCCTACTTACGATGATCCCCTCCGCACACCCCGCCGCCGCGAATCGGTCGTCCGACCGGGCGCGGGTGCTTGCGCTCACGGCGGCGCGGGTCGCTGCCGAGACGCGGGGGGCCGACGTCGCGGTGCTCGATCTGCGGGAGCTGACGCCGGTGTTCGACTATTTCGTGCTCGCGACCGGCACGAGCAAGCGGCAGATCCACGCCATGGCCGACGAGATCGAGAAGGTCGTGAAGCAGGAGCTGCACGATCGGCGGCGCGGGGCGGAGGGCTACGAGGAGGGCCGGTGGATCGTGCTCGACTACGGCGACGTGGTCGTGCACCTCTTCGACGCCGAGTCGCGGGCCTACTGGGATCTCGAGCATCTGTGGAGCGGGGCCAAGGCGGTCGCCGTGCCCGACGTGGGGGCGGCCCGCGATGGCTAGCGGTTCATTTCGGGCGGTGGCCCGAAGGTTGTTTGCCGCGGCTCTCGAGCGGCTCGCGGCCGATGGCATCGTGTCGCTCGGCCCCGACGACCTGCCCGGCCTGCTCGAGCAGGTGCGGGAGACGGCGGATGCGAAGTTCGGCGACTATTCCGGCACGATGGCGATGGCCCTCGCGAAGCGGGCGGGGAAGAAGCCGCGCGACGTAGCGCTCGCCATCATCGAGCGACTCGACGTGGGCGACGTGTTCGAGAAGCCCACGGAGCCCGTCGGGCCCGGATTCATCAACCTCAAGGTCCGCGACGACGCGCTCGCCCGTGCGGTCGCGGCGGCGTCTCGCGACGAGCGGCTCGGCGTAGGCCGCGTCGAAAAGCCCGAGACGATCGTGGTGGACTACTCGTCGCCGAACGTCGCCAAGCCGATGCACGTGGGCCATATCCGCTCGACCGTGATCGGTGCCGCGCTGGCGCGGATCCTCAGCTTCCGCGGCCATGCGACGATCACCGACAACCACCTCGGCGACTGGGGCACGCAATTCGGCATGATCCTCTGGGGCTGGAAGCACTGCCGCGACGACGCCGCCTTCGCCGCCGATCCGACGGCCGAACTCGGCCGGCTCTATCGGCTCGTGCGCAAGGTGGCCGACGCCAAGCCTGAGGAATTGGCAGCCGACCCCGAGGCCGCCGCCCTCGCGAAGCAGCATCCTGACGCCGGCCGCGAGGTGCTCCTCGAAACGGCGAAACTCCACGAGGGCGACGCCGAAAACCGTGCTCTCTGGGAGCAATTCATGCCCGTCTGCCGCCGCGAGATCGAGCGGATCTACGGGCGGCTCGACGTCTCCTTCGACCACACGCTCGGCGAGAGCTTCTATCAGCCGATGCTGGGCGGCGTGGTGAGCGACCTCGAAGCCAAGGGCCTGGCCCGCGAGAGCCGCGGGGCGGTGGGGGTGTTTCTCGATGGTGACGACAAGCCGCCGCTTTTGATCCGCAAGGCCGACGGCGCGTTTCTCTATGCGACGACGGATCTCGCCACGATCCAGTGGCGGATGGAGCACTGGAAGCCCGACCGCGTGCTGTATGTCGTGGATCACCGGCAGAGCCAGCATTTCGAGCAGGTGTTCGAGGCAGCGCGGCGCTGGCTGCCCGCGGCGCAGGACGTGTCGCTCGTGCATGTCGCCTTCGGCACTGTGCTCGGCGACGACGGCAAGCCATTCAAGACGCGGGCCGGCGACACCGTGGGCCTCGAGGCGCTGCTCGACGAGGGCGTGGCCCGGGCCTTCGGCGTGGTCTCCGCGGCCGATGCCGAGCGGGGCACCGGGATGGCCGAGGCCGAGCGGCGGCGGATCGCCGAGGCGGTGGGGATCGGCGCGATCAAATACGCCGACCTCGCGCAGAATCGCACGACCGACTACGTGTTCAGCTTCGACAAGATGCTCGAGCTCAAGGGGAACACGGCCGCCTACATGCAGTATGCCGTGGCGCGGGTGGAGGGCATCTTCGCGAAGGGCGGCGTCGACCGCGCAGCCGTGCGGCACGATGCTGCGTCGATCGCATTGACCGACCCGCGCGAACGAACGCTCGCCTTGAAGCTGCTGCGGTTCGGGGAGGCCCTCGAAGACGTCGAGGCCGACTATCGGCCCAACGTGCTCACGGCGTATCTCTTCGACGTGGCCGGGGCGTATTCGACGTTCTACGACGCGCTGCCCGTGCTCAAGGCGGAAGGTGCACAACGCACCGCGCGGCTCGCCCTCTGCGACCTGACCGGCAGCGTGCTGCGCCGCGGGCTCGAGCTCCTGGGCATCCGCGTGCCCGAGCGGATGTAGGACAAGCGACGGGAACGGTTCCCGCTCCTGTGCCTCTCGTCTTTCATCGCGCCCGATTCGTCCCGCTGCCCGACTGATTCGTCCCAGCCCGTTCGCGGTTCGTCAATTTTTGTCGTTTTTCTTGCCGCAAAGCCTATCCGCGGTACGGTATAGAAAACCGGCAGCATGACGCGTGGCCAGGGGCGTACGGCCTATCACCACCACCATCAGCATCATGACACGAGGGCAGGAAAGGGTTTGGTTGGCGGCCGTCGCGGCCGCCCTCGCTGACTGGCGGCGAAGCCTGCGAATCCGTTTCGCCGTCGGTCTTTGCATTGTCTGTGGCTGGATGCCACCCGCCGCCGCCCAGTCGTATTCCGTGACGACGGCGGCCGACCTCTCCGCCGCGATCCAGGCTGCCAATGCCTGGACGGGCTCGGGCCCCTTCACGATCAACTTCCAGACCAGCGGCACGATGCAGCCGACTGCCCAAATGGTGATCGGGCTTGCGCTCTCGAACACCTCGGGCCTCGTGATCAACGGCAACGGCGCCACGATCGACATGGCGGCGGCCAACGGCGGCGCCGGCGACCGGGCGTTTTTCATCGCCGACGGCAGCGTGTGGATGTCGAACCTCACGATCGCCAACGGCAAGGCGATCGGCGGGGCTGGGGCTGATGGCGGCGGCGGCGGCGCGGGGCTCGGAGGCGCGATCTTCGTGGCCAACAGCGGCTCGATTCCCGGCGCGGCCCAGCTGCCGTCGAGCCTGTCGCTCACCAATGTGTTCTTCGCGAACAATCAGGCGATCGGCGGCCCGGGATCGTTCGGGAATTCCTGGACTTCGCCGTATGCCAATGGCGGCGGTGGCGGCATGGGCGGGAACGGCGGGGCGTCGTACTACGACGATTACTACACGTCAGGCGGCGGTGGCGGCGGCTTCGGGTTCGGTGCCAACGGTGGCGCGGGCAGCGGCAGCGGGCAGCCAGGTGCGACGGGGGCGCTCGCTTTCGGCGGCGGTGCGGGGGCTGCCGGCGGTGGCGGTGGTGGCAGCAGCAGCCGCCCAGGCGGGGCATTCGGCGGCGGCGGCGGCGGAGGTGATTCGGGCGTCACGTGGGACGGCGCCGGCGGCGGCGGTGGAGCGGGGGGCGCAGCGGCGAGCGGCTTCTATGACGATATCGGCGGTGGCGGCGGCTTCGGCGGTGGCGGTGGTGGCGGCGGCTACACCGATCAGCCCGGCGGCATCGGCGGCTTCGGTGGCGGCGGTGGCGCCGGCAGTGCTCCTGGCAACGGCGGCTTCGGCGGCGGCGGCGGCGGATCGGCTTCGGGCGGCTCGACGCAAACCGCAGGCACCGGCGGCTTCGGCGGCGGCTATGGGCTGCAGTACTCGGCGTCGCAGGCTCCGGGCAACAATGACTCATATGCCGTGGGCGGCGGCGGCGCGGGGCTCGGCGGCGCCATCTTCGTAATGGGCGGCGCTTCAGTGCAGATCACGTCGTCCGGCCCGTCGGCCGCGCCGCTCTTCACCAATGGCAGCGTGTCGGGCGGGCAGACCGGCAACTACACGAATACCGGGGCCGCCTATGGCCCGGGGATGTTTCTCGGCGGCGACGTGGCCTTCACCGTCACCTCCTCGACGCTCGCGGTATCCGGGCTCGGCGGGGCGGGCAATCTCTCGGACTTCCGCGTGGCGAACCACGCGAGCGACCCCAATGCCAACGGCGGCCTCGTCAAGAACGGAAACGGCACGCTCGCCCTCTCCGGCTGGAACACCTATGCCGGTCCCACGACCGTGAATGCCGGCGTCCTGGCCACGAGCGGCTCCGAGGCCGCGATGATGGGCACGAGCGCCGTCACGCTCAACCTTGGCGCCACCCTCGCCCTGGGCCAGAGCAATGGCGTGAATGCGAATGCCGGCGTCGCCTTCAACGGCGGCACGCTGCAACTGGCCACCACGCTCACGCAGACATTTGCGGGCTTCACCGTGGCACAGCCGTCGGTGCTCGACTTCGGGAGCACGACTTCCGCTGTGACGATGGGCACGCTCTCGCTCGCCCAGCCCCTGTCGATCTGGAACTACGTCTCCAACGGAGCGCAGATCAACGTGACGAGTGGCACCTATGCCGGCAGCCTCGCGAACATCAACTATTTCTCTGATGCAGGGCAGACATCCCTGGGGCATGGAATTCTGGTCGGCACGGAGCTCATGCCATCGGTGTTCAACGTCACGACGGCCGGTGAGCTCTCTCAGGCCATCACGATCGCCAATGGGAGCACGGTATCCACGACGATCATCCTGTCGCCGAACGTGACCATCCAGCCGCAGGCGCAGACGTTCATCAGCCTGAACTCCGCGAACACCGGCGGCCTCACGATCGTGGGCAACGGCGCCACGATCGACATGTCGCAGGCCAATGGCGGCGCGGGCGACCGGGGGTTTTTCGTGGCGGCCGGCAACGTGACGTTGGAAAACATGACGATCGCCAACGGTGTGGCGGCCGGCGGCCATGGCGTGAACGGGGGCGGCGGCGGTGCGGGCCTCGGTGGCGGTGTGTTTGTCGCAAATCTCGTGCAGCAGGGCATGGCGGGCTACACGCAGGCGGCGAACGTGACGCTCGACGGCGTGACGTTCACCGGCAACCAGGCCGTGGGCGGCAGTGGTTCGCCCTCCATTTACGCGTCGGGCGGCGGCGGCGGCATGGGAGGCGACGGCGGCCTCCAGCACGTCGGGACACTCGGGATGATCGGAGGCGGCGGAGGAGGCGGCTTTGGATTCGGTGCCGACGGTGGTTCGTATGCATCGGGAACAACGCCAGCCGGCGCGGCGGGGGCGTTTGTGGGCGGGGCCTCGGGCGGCGCCGGGCAGCTGTCGTCCGGTTCGACGCCCGGTGGTGCGAACGGCGGCGGAGGCGGCGGCTCGTACGGCGCAGCGGGCGTGGGTAATGATCCTACTGCCGGCGGTGGCGGCGGCGTGGGCGGCCAGATGGCGAGCGAGGGCGCGTTTTCCTCAAATCGCGCGGACGGTGGCTTCGGCGGCGGCGGCGGTGGCGCCGGGCAGGAAAACTACGGCGGGAACGGCGGCTTTGGCGGCGGCGGCGGTGCAAGCGCCTCTCAATCGACCCCCAATCGAGATAGCGGAAAGCAGACCCCGTTGATGGGTGGCAATGGCGGCTTCGGCGGCGGTGGTGGGCTCGGATTCGCCGGAAGTGAAGACACGCTCGGACACCCGGGCGAGGGCGGCTTTGGCGCCGGCAAGGGCTATCTTGTGTGGGTCGATCCGCCGGGCCCCGTCTCCGGTGGCGGCGGCCTCGGCGCCGGTGGGGCGGTGTTCGCGATGGGCGGCGCCGGACTCACGATCGTGAATGGCACGTTCAGTGGCAACACGGTCGCCTCCGGGAGCGGCTGGGTGAACGGCTCGGCCTACGGCAGCGACCTCTTTCCGGGCGCCGACACGACGTTCCAAGTGACCGCCGGTCAAACGCTTGCGATCGGGAACCTGGGCGGCGCGGGAAACGTGGCCGATCCCAGGGTGTCGGCCAAGGCGACCGATCCGAACGTCAATGGCGGCATCATCAAGACCGGCGTCGGCACGCTCACGCTCACCGGCACGAGCTACTACTCGGGGCCGACGACCGTGAATTCGGGCACACTCGCATTGGCCTCCGGCGCGATGGAGCAGGGCACGACGGTCGTGACGGTCGGGCAGAATGCCGGCGACGTCGCCACGCTCGCGCTTCTGAGCGGTTCGCGGCTCACTCTGGGCGGCTTCAATGGCACGAGCGGCACCGACGCGGCGCTCGTGATCGCCCAGGCCGCCGGCTCGACCGGCACGGTCGTGATCGGGGGCGGGGCCGGAACGAGCGGCGCGGATATCGGCGCGCGGGTCTTCACGGGCGGCGCGGGGAATGCGACGCTGCGGTTCACGCAGCAGTATGCCGCGGGCTCGGGCAGCAACGCACTCTATCCGTTCTCCACGACACTCACGGGCACGCTCGGCCTCGTGCAGGCTGGCGTCGGCACCACGCAGCTCGAGCCGCTCTACGGAGCGAATACGTTCGCGGGCCCCGTCACCGTGAACTCGGGCACGCTCGCGACGACGGGCACGGCGGCGGCGCTCGCCGGTGCAGAGTATCTCTTTCTCAACCAGGGCGGCGTGCTCGCCCTCGGCCAGACGCAGGGCGTGCGCGAGAGCGCGGCCCTCTCACTCCAAGGTGGCACGCTCCAGACCGCAGTCGGTCTCGTGCAGCCCTTCGGGCCGCTTGCGGTGACCGGCAGCACGTCGGTGATCGACTTCCTCGGCGACTCCAGCCTCGGTTTCAGTTCGCTCTCGCTCGGCGGGCCGCTCGCGATCTGGAACTACTCGGATGCCTTCGATTTTTTGACCATCGCCACTGGTACGGCGACAGGCAGCCTCGCGCAGGTCACCTTCTATTCCGACGCCGGCACGACCTATCTCGGCGAAGGCGGCTTTGCGGGCACGCGGCTTGTGCCCGTGGCCGTGCCGGAGCCCTCGACGCTTGTCATGGCACTCGCGGCACTCTTCGGGGGCGGCGTATTTGCCCGTCGCCGCCGCTCCCGCTGCCTCGCGGTCGTGTGCCTCGCCTTCCTCGGCGGCGCGATTGCCGGATCGCCGGCTCGTGCCCAGGGCTTCTCCACGATCACGAGCCCGGTCCAGGTGCCGCTCCACTGGCGGCACGTCAACGGCGACACGAGCGGCCCGCGAAAGCTCGGCATCTATGTGACGCTCGGCGGCGGCTCCACGCCGCAATTGTTCGAATTCGATACCGGCGGCGACGGTTTCTACGCCACGTACGGCTCCGGCTCCGCGAGCCCCTGGTGGGGCCCATCGTGGACGGCCACCGGCGGCACGTTTTCCCAGAGCTTCGACAGCGGGCATGTCTACACGGGCTCCGCGGCCACCACGACGGTGCGGCTCTTCGCGAGCGGCACGGCCACCACCCCGCTCCTCTCCGCCGCGAGCGCGATCGTCGGCCAGACCACGTCGATCATCGACACGAAATCCGGCACCCAGCAGCTCTGGCCGCTGCCGAGCAGCGCGGGCCCGCCGCCGATCGAGCAGGCGTTCTATGGCGACTTCGGCATGGCCCCGAAGCGGGGGCAGGCGGGGATCGACCAGCTCGCTGCCCAGTTGCTCTACGGCCCGGGGGTGACGGCCGGCTTTCGCGTGCACGCCTCCGACGAAACGCCCTGGGTGCAGTTCGGCCTCTCCGCCGCCGACACGGCCCTCGTTGCAACCTCGTTCGCCTTGAACGTGGCCAGCGGCACGTCGCCGGCGGGCGTGTTGTATTACGAAAACCTCGTCGTCAGCGGGTCATTATCGGTGACCGACGGCAGCCGCGAGTTCGAGCAGCCGACCGGGTTCATCTTCGATACCGGCGCCTCGACCACGATCCACTCCGGCACGAACGTCCAGTTTCCCCTTGACCTCACGAAGGACGGCGACGGCACGCGGGTGAAAGACTTGGCGGCGGTCGTCGTGAGCGGGAGCAGCCTCGTGACGGGGGGGTGGCCGGCATTCATGAGCCTGACGGCATCGGCCGCCGACAAGGTGGCCGTGCAATACAAGGAAGGCCCCTACTACCTCAACACCGGCATCGCCCCGTTCACGCAGTACGACATCATCTACAACCTCGCCGACGCCAAGCTCACGCTCGTGGCCGTGCCGGAGCCCGCGACGATGGCCCTCGGCATCGCGGCCATCGCCGCCGGCGGTGGCTCGGTATGGCGGCGACGCAGGCGGGATGGACGGTGAAGCGGCGACTGCAAAGTCATGCCGTGAGCACGAGCGAGCTGATTCTTGATGGTCGTCAGCGAAGCAGCGACATGCCGGCATGTTTGGCTGCATCCGCGTCGAAGGTCAGGGTTTCAGCGCATCCAGCCGAGGAGGCGATGCGCTCGATGAGGCAGTCTGCTAAATCCGCTTTCCCATCGTCGAAGACGCGCAGGGCGCGCAGCACCTGATCGGCTCGATCGACAACGATCTGCTTGGCCCGCAGCAATGCTTCGAGGGCCTGCTTCACGTCATGGCTGCTGAGTCCGTAGCAGGCCGTCAGAACCCAGTACAGTTCAACGACCGAAATCACCGCGACGAAGCCCGGGCGCTCGGAATTCAGGGACTCGATCAATCGGGTGGCCTTCGCCGACTGTCTGGGGTCGTCCTGCATGATGTAGCGCACCAGCACGTTGGTGTCGAGGCCGATCATCGCGCCGACGCCCCGCGCCGCGCGATGGCGGCATGCATCTCTTCGAGAGTCACCTTTTTGGCGGCCTTGCCGAACATTCCCTTGAGTTCGGTGATGCTGCGGTTGGCAGCGACGAATTCGTAGCGACCCGGCCCGATCTGGACGAATTCCACGCGATCGCCTGCATCGACTTTGAGGTCGTGCCGAACCTCCGCCGGAATGGTGATCTGGCCTTTTGTGGTGAGCGTTGCAGTCGACATTTCGGGCCTCCTGAAGAGCACACTGGCATGTTCCTTACTTAATAGTAAGGCATGCCTGGCATTTCCGCAAGGTATCCGCTGAGGCCGCAGGACGGGCGAGCCTATGATGAAGGGGTAGGTATTCTCGCCACTTCGGTTGAATCGGCATGCCGCAGTCACTCATTCTCGTGCCCACCGAGCGGGAACGCACGCTCATCGGGCCGGCGATCGATGCTGCATGGGGAGGCCGGGCTCGTGTCGAACTCTGCGGCTTCGGCCCCGTCGTGGCGGCGGCGCGTACGGCGCGGCTGATCGCTGAGCACCGGCCGACGCAGGTGCTGCTCGTGGGCATCGCCGGCCGCTACGGCGACGCGCTGGCGATCGGCCGGGCCTACGCCTTCGAACGCGTGGCCTGCCACGGCATCGGCGCCGGCAGCGGCGCCGCCTTCCTGCCCGCGGAGGCGATGGGCTGGAAGCAGTGGCCGGGCGACGCCGCCGCGGCGACCACGGCGATCGGCGACGCGCTTGCGATTGGAGGCGGGCAGCTGCCCGCCGCCGCC
>JBBAVM010000029.1:22908-34062 GCA_040397685.1 Pirellulales bacterium | reverse complement strand
TGGCCGGCGACGGCGTCGAGCGTGAGCCGCGGCTGGATGAACTCGACGAGCCCCTGGCACGACCGCTCGATGAGATCCTTCTTCATGAGCGCGAACTCGGGCCCGTCGGGGGCGGTGCCGTCGCGGGCCGACATCGTGATCACCGCCCGCAGGCTCTCGAGCGACAGTCCGCCGGAGAGCGCCGCCGCCCGCTTCACCGCGTCGGTCTGGCCGGCGGGCATGCCGGCGGAGGCGGCGACGGCCAGCGCAAACCGCTCCCGCTCGGTGGCATCCGGCAGCGGCACCTCGATGGTGGTCACGGCCGGGCTCTGCACGAGCCGCGGATGAATCTCGGCCATCGAGTCGGTGACGAGCACGATCGCCACGTTCACGCGCCGCAGGAGCGGGTTGGTGGCCCAGGCGAGCAGCCGCACGAGCCGGCCGGCCCCGACGCGGGCCGCAGAGGCGGCGTCGCCCGCGGGGGCGAGATACTGGGCGTAGTCGAGGACGAGCGCGATCCGCTTGCGTTGCTCGGGCGCCTCGAGCAGGTTGCGCTCGAGGAGCGCGTCGATCGCCGCGATCGCCGCATCCGGCTCGCGCGGCCAGTTGGTCGCGGCTCCGAGCCGCTCGGTGAGCCACTGCGCCATCGACCGCAGCCGGTTCGGATCGGGCCCGGCGAGCGGCCGGAGCCCCTTGCCGACGTCATACCCCAGCACGATGTCCCAGCGGCCGAAGAGCTCGCGGGCGAGAAAGTCGGGCACCGTCGCCCACCCGGCGGCGACGTCGGCCCCGGGGGGCGCGACCGCGACCAGGTCGCGCACGTTCCCGTGCAGCAGGAACATGCAGCTCGTGCCGGAGAGATACGCGTCGCCGAGCCGCTCGGCCCAGGCCGGGCACCACGCCGGCAACGACGCACCGGCGGCGCGGGGCTCGGACGCCGTCCCGAGGGCGGGCGACCCGGACGACGGGGCGGCGGACGGAGAGGCGGTGGCCACGACGGCGATCCCTGGGAGGAAATTCCGGCCGGATCAGGTGGCCGTCTGCTTGTTCCGCTCCGTGCCGAGCTCCTTGTCGTCGGCCTTCACGCCCGCGGTCTCGGGCGTGACCATCCCCATCTGGATCTCGAACTCGCGCAGGGCGTTGTCCGCCATCTGCTTCTCGACCGCCTGTTCGGTCTTGATCTTGTCGAGCCCCTCGCCGGAGAGATCGGCGGCCACGCGCACCTTCGCGCGGTTCAAGCCGATCTTGTCCTGGATCACGTCCTCGATCTGGCCGAAGTCGGTCGTGATGTCGAAGTTGAAGCTCGTGGCCAACTTGGCGAGCTCGGCCTCGGCCCGCGAGAGCTTGAGCTCCGCGTCGTACTTCTGGATCTTCTGCTTGAGTTCGGCGAGCTTCTTGGTCGCGTGCTTCACCTTCGTGACGTTGTTGCCGTAGGCGGTTTCGTGCAGCTTGAGCTGGGCCTCGTTTTCGGCGAGGTCCTTCTTCGCCTTCTGCAGTTCGAGGGCGAACTTGCTCGCCGTCTCGCGCTCGCCGATCTGGAGGTAGGCCTTCACCTGGGCCTCGAGCTTGGCGACGTGATCGCGGTCGCCGTTCACCTGCCGCGTCACCCGCTCGACGAGAGCCCGATACTGCTCGAGCCCCTCGCGGCCCTCCTTCATCTGATCGACCGCCTTGTCATACTCATACTGGAGCTGCGCGACGGGGTCGGCCGTCCAGAAGAAGTTGGCGATCTTGTTCATCTGCGCGGCGAGCGTCTTCCACAACTTGCCGAGGATCATGGGAACGTTCTCCGTGGCGGGGCTGGGTGGTTGGCGGGGGACCCGAAACTAGTGTTTGATACCGGTGCCGAGGGAGGCCGTCAAACTCCTGCGGCCGTTCTCGCGTCGGACCAAAGGAGCCTTCCATGCCCCGCCCCTCCCGCCGTCGTTTCCTCGGCGCCTCCGGCCTCGCCGGTGCCGGCTTCTTCGTCGCCGCCGGCACCCGCCGGGCCTATTCGCAGGCGGCTGTCGAGCGGCCCACCGTGGCCTGCATCGGCGTCGGCGGCAAGGGGGGCAGCGACTCCGACAACGCCGCGCTCTTCGGCGACGTGATCGCCATCTGCGACGTCGATCGCAAGACGCTCGAGAGCAAGGGGAACGCCGAGAAGTTCAAGGATGCCGAGCGGTTCACCGACTACCGCGAGTTGCTCGCCAAGCACGGCAAGAAGATCGACATCGTGACGGTGAGCACGCCCGACCACATGCACGCCCCCGCCACGCTCGACGCGATGCGGCTGGGCATCAGTTGCTACACGCAGAAGCCGCTCACCCGCACGATCTACGAGGCCCGACTGCTGGCGAAGGTCGCCGCCGAGATGGCCGGCCAGGGCGTGTGCACGCAGATGGGCAACCAGGGCACGGCGCTTGCATCGTCGCGGGAAGCGATCGCCCAGATCCGCTCCGGCGTGCTCGGCCCGCTCCGGGAAGTCTACGCCTGGTCGAACCGCCCGGTCTGGGCCCAGGGCCCGGGCCGCCGCATGAACCTCCGCGCCTACCAGGCGCAGGCGATGGCCGAGGTCAACGAGGCGGAAGATGCCGACACGTCGGCCGAGGAGGTGGCGGAGATCGTCGCCGACCTCGTCCACAAGAAGCAGCAGGAGATCGGCAAGGCCCTCGAGCGGCTCGACTGGAAGAACTGGCTCGGCGTGGCGCCCTCCCGGGAATACTGGCCCGGCCTCTACCACGCCTTCCAACACCGGGGCTGGTGGGATTTCGGCACGGGGGCCCTGGGCGACATGGCCTGCCACATGCTCACGGTGCCCTTCGCCGCCTGCGGCCTGCGCGATCCGGTGTCGGTGGTCGCCCGGACCACCGGCCACGACTTCGACAGCTTCCCGGCGAGTTCGATCATCACGTTCGAGTTTCCCGAGACATCCGAGCGGCCGGCGCTGCCGTTTTGGTGGTACGACCGCAAGGGCAACAAGCCGCCGGCCGAGGTGTTCGCGAAGTGGGGCATCGACAAGGTCGCCGACAGCGGCGTGCTCGTGGTGGGCGAGAAGGGGGCCTTCTATTCGAGCGACGACTACTGCGGGAAGTACGAACTCAAGGGCGTGGAGAAGGTGCAGGCCGACTTCGAGCCGGCCGAAGCCACCGGCAAGGGGAACGACGCCGACAACATGTTCGAGCTGTTCCGCGCGAAGCAGGCGGGCGATCCGCAGATCGCGAAGTCCAACTTCGTGGACCGCGCCGGCCCGCTCACCGAGACGATCCTGCTCGGCAACCTCGCCGTGTGGGCGGCCGCCCAGGGCGGCCCCGGCGGCGGGATGGGCGAATGGGGCGAGAAGGTGGAATGGGACGCGAAGAACCTCCAGGTCACGAACCTCGCGGCGCTGAAGACGCCCCGCGTGGCCGAACTCATCAAGCCGGTGTATCCCGCCGGCTACACGCTCGACACGTGAATTCTGCCAACGGGCCGGGAGAGGATTCGATGCCCACTGCCGCACGCGGATCGTTCGCCACGTGGAAGCCGCTCCTGATCGCGGCCCTGCTCGGCGGCCTGGCGGGCCTGCCGTCCGCCGCCGACGATGCGGCCGTCCTCCAGCGGCTCGAGGCGGTCGGGGCGAAAAGATCCTTTGCCGACGGCGACTCCCGGCGGCCGACGGAGATCGTGATCGCCGACGGCTCGCAGCTTTCCGCCGCCGACATCGCCGCCGTGGGCCGCCTGCCGGAACTGCGCACGCTCCAGATTCACAACTGCCGCACGCTCGACGATGCGGCCGTGGCGTCGCTCACCGGCCTCGCGCACCTCGACACGCTCGCCCTCACCAACAGTGCGCTCACCGACGCCGCCGTGGAGACGATCGCCACGGCCTTCCCGCACCTCGTGGACCTCGACCTCTCGTCGAACGCCAACATGACCGGGGCGGCCCTCAAATGGATCTCGCGGCTGGAGGGCCTCGAGCGGCTCGGGCTCCTGCAGAACCGGTTCAACGACCTCCACACCCGGCGGCTGGCCAAGCTCCAGGCGCTCGAAGTGCTCGACCTGCGCGGCAACATGGAGGCCGGCGACATGACGCTCGACGTGCTGGGCAAGCTGCCGAAGCTGCGGGCGCTCAAGCATCGCAGCACGGCCGTCACCGACGACGGCATCGAGCGGCTGGCCGCGAGCAAGTCCCTCGCCGCGCTCCTGATGCAGGATTTCGCGATCACGGACGCGGCCGGTCCAACGCTCGCCCGCATCGACACGCTCGAATCGCTCGAGATCTTCCGCTGCCAGGGCTTCGGCTCCGAGGGCCTGCGGGCGCTCGCACCGCTCAAGAAACTCAGCCGCCTCTCGCTCCGCGATCTGCCGACCCTGGACGATACCGGCCTCGAGGTGCTCGCCGATCTGCCGGCGCTCAAGGATCTGTCGCTCCGCGAGACGGGCGTCACCGACGCCGGCCTCGCGAAGATCGCGGCCCTGCCCGGCCTCGAGTCGCTCACGTTCCTGGACAACGGCCCGATCTCGCCGGCGACCCGCGAAAAGCTCGCGGCCCGCACGTGGAAGAAACTCGACCTGGGCGCTAAGTAACTACCTCTTTCAGCTCCTGTGCATCTCGCCCACCGCCTGTGCCCTACCCTCTCCAGTTGAGGAGGCTTCGGGCTCCCCGTGTCCCGGAGACGGCGTATTTGACCAGCGCAGGCAGGATGCCGGAGCGCAGGCAAATCCGAGTGAGCCGAAGCCCAGGAGGGCGGAGGCGAACGTCCGGCGAGGGGATATGGGGAGCCCGAAGCCGGCGAGTGACCAGCAGGGCATGACAGGCTGAAGCCTGTCCTACGGCCGCCCGGATGTGCGGCCGCCAGCGGCTCCGGGCAACCTTGGCTTGCCCCGCAGCCGCTCAAGCCTGCAGGGGCCACGGATGGCCCTGCGGGCGTGAAAATGGGTGGCTAACGGGACTCGAACCCGCGACCCCTAGAATCACAATCTAGTGCTCTAACCAACTGAGCTATAGCCACCGCGATCGGCTGACATTCTACCACACTTTCCCCGCCGTCCACCGGTGTCGGCGGCCCCCGGACGCCACCCCTGCACCGGCTCACTCCCGCCGGCGGGAATCGATCACGATCGTCACCGGCCCGTCGTTGACGAGGGACACCTGCATGTCGGCACCGAACACGCCGCGCTGGACCGGCCGGCCGACGAGCGGCTCGAGCGTCGCCAGGAACCGTTCGTAGAGCGGGATCGCCTCGTCGGGCCGGGCGGCGGCGGTAAACCCGGGGCGGTTGCCCTTCTTCGTGCTCGCGTGGAGGGTGAACTGGCTCACCACGAGCGCCTCGCCGCCGATCTCCCGGACGTCGCGGTTCATGCGGCCGTCGTCATCCGAAAAGATCCGCATCCGCGCGATCTTCTCCGCGAGCCAGGCGACGTCGTCGGCCGTGTCGCCCGCTTCGACGCCGACGAGCACGGCGAGCCCGACGCCAATCCTCGCGACCTCGGCGCCGCCGATCCCCACGGCCGCCTCGCGCACCCGTTGCACCACGGCCCGCATGTCAGCCGTCCCCTCCCCGCAGCCGGCGCCGGATCTCGGCGAGCCGCTCCGCGAGGTCGCGCTCGAAGCCGCGGTCGGTCGGCTCGTAGTAGCGGCTCTCGACGCCGAGATAGTCCTGCGCGGCGATGCCGTCGGGGGCGTCGTGCGCGTATTCGTAGCCCTGGCCGTGGCCGAGCCGCTTGGCCCCTGCGTAGTGCTTGTCCTGGAGGTGCCGCGGGACGGGCAGCACCCGCTTCTCGCGGACGTCGCGGCGGGCCGCGCCGATCGCCGTGGTGCACGCGTTGCTCTTGGGGGCGAGTGCGAGATACGTGACCGCCTGCGCGAGCGTGAGCTGGCACTCCGGCAGCCCCACGAACTCGGTCGCCTGCATCGCGGCCACCGCGATCATGAGAGCCCGCGGGTCGGCGTTGCCGACGTCCTCGCTCGCGAGAATCACGAGCCGCCGGGCGAGGAACCGCACGTCCTCTCCCCCTTCGAGCATCCGGGCGAGCCAGTAGAGGCCGGCGTCGGCGTCGCTGCCGCGGATGCTCTTGATGAGGGCGCTTGCGCAGTCGTAATGGGTGTCGCCGGAGTCATACGCGATCGCCTTCCGCTGCACGCTCTCGCGGGCGAGGTCGAGCGTGAAGGCGAGCGGCCGCTCCGGGCTCGAGAGCACGCCGATCTCGAGGGCGCCGAGCGCCCTGCGGGCGTCCCCGTCGGAGGTCTCCACCAGAAACGCGATCGCGTCGTCGTCGAGCGCGATGCCCTCGCGGCCGAGCCCGTGCACCGTGTCGGCCACGGCCCGCCGCAGGATCTCGGCGATGTCATCGGGGGTGAGGCTCTCGAGCTCGAAGATCCGGCTCCGGCTCACGAGGGCGCTGGTGAGCGCGAAGAAGGGGTTCTGCGTCGTGGCCCCGATGAGGGCGATGACGCCGCTCTCCACGTCGGGGAGGAGCACGTCCTGCTGCGCCTTGTTGAAGCGGTGGATCTCGTCCACGAACAGGCACGTGCGCTGGCCGTCGTCCTCGAGCCGCCGCCGGGCGGCGTCGAGCACGTCGCGCAGGTCCTTCACGCCCGACGCGGTCGCCGAGAGTTCGACGAACCGCCGCTTCGTCTCGGTGGCGATGATCTCCGCGAGCGTCGTCTTGCCCACGCCGGGCGGGCCGTAGAGGATCACCGAGCCGAGCCGGTCGGCCTCGATGAGTCGGCGGAGCAGTTTGCCGGGCCCGACCACATGGGCCTGCCCGACGTAGTCGGCGAGCCGGCGCGGCCGCATCCGGGCCGCGAGCGGGGCCGCCCGGGCGACGTTGGCGGCGCGGGATGCGGAAAACAGGTCGGCCATGGTCGAGCCGTCGTCGCAGACGGGGCAATCTGGGGAGCCTGGATGCGGCGGCCGCGGACCGGACCGACCGGCGAAGATGAAGCGGCTGCCGCGACGATTCCGATGATACCGGATGCGCGGGCGGACCCCTGGCTCGAGGGCCCCGCCGCGACACTCCCTGTCAGGAACACCTCCGGATGCGGGCCGGCGTTCGACCACGCCTGGTGGCGACCCTCGTCTGCTTCGCGCTCTGCGGGGCCGATCCGCCCCCCGTCCGCGCCCAGCAGGACACCGGCGGCAACCAGCGGCCCAGGATCCTCGAGTTTCCCGACTTGGGGCCGATTCCCGGCTCGGTGGAGCCGGCGTTGGGCCCGGGCCCGGGCTCGCTCGCGCCGAGCATGGATCCCTCCGGCGGCTCCACGCCGGGGCTGCTCGGCGGCAAGCATCGCACGGGCCGCCTGCCCCGCGGCGGCAAGACCCGCCAGCTCGCCTCGAGCATCACCGCCACCCGCGGCCTCGACCTGCCCGAGTCGCTCCCGCCGCCGGACGCCTCCGCCACGATCCCCGATTCGGAAGGGATCATCGACACCACGCTCCTGGAGGATGCGGGGTCCGCCGACGGCCTCACGCTCGACGCGGCCATCGAGCGGGCGATGGCCGCCAACCTCGACATCCGCGCCCTGCGTCACGAGCTGACCCAGGCCGACGCCGACATCCTCACCGCCGGCCTGCGGACCAATCCGCTCGTCTACATGGATTCACAGTTCATCCCCTACGGCAGCTTCGGGCCCACCCGGCAGGGCGGCCCCACGCAGTACGACCTCAACATCACCTATCCGCTCGACGTCTCCGGCAAGCGGCAGGCCCGCGTCGTCGTCGCACGGATGGCACGCACGGCGCTCGAGGCGCAGTTTCAAGACGTGGCGCGGCGGCAGATCGACAACGTCTGCCGGGCGTTCGTCAACCTCCAGTCGGCCCGGATCGACAGTCTGGCCGCGGCGGCGGCGGTGGGCCGCCAGGAGCGGTTCATGGCCGAGTTTGCGCGGACGGCCGATCCGTCCGTCAGCCGCTCGGCCGACGCGCTCGATCACCTGGCGTTCGTCCAGGCGCGGGCGCGGGCAAACCTCGGCGACGCGACCGAGGCCTACGACGACGCCCGCGAGTCGCTCGGCGTCCTGCTCAATCTGCCGCTCGACGAGACGGCCCGCCTCGAGCCGCAGGGCCCGCTCCGCACCGACTTCCCGCCGCCGCCGGCC
Source organism: Pirellulales bacterium (assembly GCA_040397685.1). Lineage (GTDB taxonomy): Bacteria > Planctomycetota > Planctomycetia > Pirellulales > UBA1268 > RGVT01. The sequence continues at coordinate 26,021 of JBBAVM010000029.1, read as the reverse complement.
GTCGAAGACCTGACCGCGCTGGCCGTGCGCTGCCGGCCCGACCTGCGGGCGGCGCGGCTGGGGATCGACCGAGCCGGCGCGGAGATCTCGCTCCAGCGGGCCAATCGATTGGACGACGTCTTTCTCTTCTATGACCCCATCACGATCCAGGACAACAGCCCCTTCGGGGGCCAGTCCGCCAGTTCCTGGGCCGTCGGCCTCACCTTCGCGCTGCCGATCTTCAATCGCAACCAGGGCAACATCGCCCGCGCCGAAAGCAACCTGTCGCAGACCAGGCTGGAACTGGCCGCGATCGAACGCCGCGTCACCGCCGAGGTGCGGCTGGCGGAACGGGAATACCGCCGCTCGCGCGAGGCGCTCGAGCAGCTCGAGCGGGAGGTGGTCCCGCGGGCGATCGCTCTGGCGAAACGGAAGACCGCCGAGTTCTCCGCCGGCGCGATCAACGCCGACGACTTCCAGGACCACCTCGAATCGGCCGCCGAGGCGACGCAGGGCCTGCGCGACGCCCTGGTCCGGCACCGGCGGGCGATGCTCGACCTCAACACCGCGGTGGGCCTGCGGATCCTGCCGTGACGTGCGGTCGCGTCAGCCCGCCCAAACGAACTCGATGCCCGCGTCGATCTCCGGATGCAGGCTCTTGTGCACCGGGCAGGTGTGGGCCGCCTGCTCGAGCGCGGCCCGCTGCGGATGGTCGGCCGGCAGCGGGATCGTGAGCCGTGTGCGGAGCGACGCGATGCGGCGCGGCGGCGACTGCGTCATCTCCTTCACGGTCTCCGCCCGCATGCCGACGAGATCGATGCCGTGCCGCTCCGCGACGATCCCCATGATCGTCATCATGCATGTCCCGAGCGCCGTGGCGACGAGGTCGGTCGGCGAAAAGCTCTCGCCCTTGCCGTGGTTGTCCACCGGCGCATCGGTGACGAGCGCCGTGCCCGACGGGCCGTGGGCGGCACGGCAGCGAAGGCCGCCTTCGTAGGTGCTCTTCAACGTGACCATCGCTCTCGTCCTCCCGGCTCGATGCACCCGGACAATCCGGGCCTGACACCTATACTATCTTCAATCTGTTTTAATCTCCCTCAAGCCTGACGCATGGGATTTCGTTCGCTCCACGCCTGCGTCGCCGCCCTGCGTGCCGAAGGGCGGCTCGTGGAGATCGATCACCCCGTCGATCCACGGCTCGAGATCGCGGAGATCCAACGGCGGCTGTTCCGCGCGGGAGGTCCCGCCGTGCTCTTCACGCGGGCGCAGGGCTCCGCGTTTCCGATCCTCGTCAATCTCTACGGCACGCAGGCCAGGGTCGAACGGATCTTCGCCGACACGCTCGAGCGGGTGAAGCGGCTCGTGGAGCTCAAGATCGATCCGGCCGCCGCGCTCCAGAAGCCGTGGCGCTACTGGCGGGCCCCGTTCGACGCGCTCACGATGCTGCCCCGCCGGGTGCGCTCGGGCCCCGTGCTCGCCCGCGAGATTCCGCTCTCTCGGCTCCCGCAGGTCGTCGGCTGGCCGGGCGACGGCGGCCCGTTCATCACGCTGCCGGCCGTCTACACCGAAGACCCGAACCAGCCGGGCACGAAGCACTCGAACCTCGGCATGTATCGCGTCCAACTCGCGGGCAACGACTACGCCCGCGACCGCGAGGTGGGGCTGCACTATCAACTCCACCGCGGCATCGGCGTGCACCACTCGGCGGCGCTCGCCCGCGGCGAGCCGCTCAAGGTGGCGATCTTCGTGGGCGGTTCGCCGGCCATGGCGGTGGCGGCCATGATGCCGCTGCCGGAGGGCCTCTCCGAGCTCACGTTCGCCGGCGCCCTCGCCGGCCATCGCATTCCGATGCTCGCCCGGCCGAACCGCCCCGCCATTTACGCCGACGCCGACTTCGTCATCGAGGGCACCGTGCAGCCGGGGGCGACGAAGCCCGAGGGGCCGTTCGGCGACCACCTCGGCTACTACGCGCGGCAGCACCGCTTTCCCGTGATGCGGGTCGATCACGTCTGGCATCGGGCCGACGCGATCTGGCCGGTGACGGTCGTCGGCCGGCCGCCGCAGGAAGACACGCTCTTCGGCTGGCTCGTCCACGAACTCACCGGCCCCGTGATCCCCACCGTCCTGCCGGGCGTGAGGAGCGTGCATGCGGTCGATGCCTCCGGCGTGCATCCCCTCCTGCTCGCCGTCGGCAGCGAGCGCTACCTCCCCTGGAAGCCCTCCACGCGGCCGGCCGAACTGCTCACGCAGGCCTCCGCGATCCTCGGCCAGGGGCAGCTCTCGCTCGCCAAATACCTCTTCATCGTGGCCGGCGACGACGCCCCCGGTCTCGACGCCCACGACGTCGCCCCGTTTCTCGCGCACCTGCTCGAGCGGGCCGATTGGCGCCGCGATTGCCACTTCCACACCGAGACCACGATCGACACGCTCGACTACTCCGGCTCGGGCTTCAACTCGGGCTCGAAGCTCGTCGTCGCCGCGCGGGGTCCCGCGATCCGCGCGCTGCCGCGCGAATTGCCGGCCGCGATCCCCCTGCCCGACGGCTTCCGGCATCCGTGGCTCTGCCTGCCGGGCGTCGTGGCGATCGAGGGCCCGCGGATCGAGCCCCGGCCCCGGCTCGATGCGGAAAACGACGAATCGATCTGGAAGCTCACGGCCACCGCGCCGTGGGCGAGCGACGTCGAGCGGCTCTGCCATACGATCGGCCCCGACCATCCGCTGCGGGCGTTTCCGCTCGTCGTGGTCGTGGACGACTCGGGCTTCGCGGCGGCGAGCCTCGAAAACCTGCTCTGGAACGCGTTCACCCGCTCGAACCCCGCGGCCGACGTCCACGGCATCGACGCCTTCACGCATCAGAAGCACTGGGGCTGCCACGGGCCGCTCGTGATCGACGCCCGGCTCAAGCCACACCACGCGCCGCCGGTCGAGGAAGACCCGGCCGTCACGGCCGCCGTCGATGCGCTCTGCGCGAAGGGCGGCCCGCTCGCCGGGCTCGGGCTCTGATTGCAGCGAAGACGACCGATCTTCCCTCGCTTGCGCGTCGGGCTTGCGTGCGCGGTTGGGCGTCGGTCCCTCGCTGGCGCGTCGGGCTTGCGTGGGTGACGCGACGGAAGCCCGAAGCGCGAGCGAGGGAA
>JBBAVM010000029.1:21292-22808 GCA_040397685.1 Pirellulales bacterium | reverse complement strand
GCGCGTCGGGCTTGCGTGGGTGACGCGACGGAAGCCCGAAGCGCGAGCGAGGGAAATCCGCGCCCCCTCCCCTCCCTCGCTGGCGCTTCGGGCTTGCGTGCGCGGCGGGGCGTCTACCCACGACTACGCACGCGGGGCCGAGAATCTGGAAGCCCTGGCAATCTGCGAATACACGGCAAGGCTTCTCCATGCCGCTCAGCCAAGGTTTACCGCACCCCCTTGCCCCACGTCACGTTTGGGCTGGTGAGGATCGATACCCCTCGCAGGCACCTGCCGACACGGACAACTCCGATGACATCCAAGTCCCTGGCCCTGCTCGGCGCGACGTTTGTGGCGACCCTGGTGGCGACGTGTCCCGTCGCGAGCGCCGAAAGCGTCGCGGACCGCCTGCCCACCGTCACCATCGCTGGAGAAGATGCTCCTTTCGAGGAGCCGGCCCTGGCTCCGAACGACGCGTGCATGCAGGCCGTGCAGCGTTGCTGCTGCCCACAGTGGCCGAACTACTTCGTGTTCGACGCCCTGCTGCTGCAGCGCGACAACTCCGCCAGCACCGCCCCGATCGCGATCGGCAGCAACGTGTCGCCGACTCCCGGAGCGACGCTCCTCACGGCGCAAAGCATGCAGTTCCCGGTCGCCGGTGGCACTCGGCTGCTCTACGGCCATCGCGGCCGCAACAACCTCGGGTGGGAAGTCGGCTATCTCGGCGTCTACGGCATGTCGGCCAACGCCATCACGGCCAGCCCCGACGCCGAATCGGTGCCCGGCGATCTCGGCCAGACGGTTCCCGGCTGGTCCACGGCCGACGTGGTCGGCGGGACGTATCAATCCGCACTCAACATCGCCGAAGCCAACGTCTTTCTCTACGACTGTTGCATGGACAACGATCCCTGCGCGGCATGCCCGTGCAAGCGAAAGTGCAATTGCTGCTGCACCGACCTGCTGGCCGGGTTTTTCTGGGCGGGCCTCAATGAGACCGCGGCCCTCGGCGTGGTCTGCTGCCCCGGCGAGGCGGCATCGTATTACACGGTCAACACGAGCTCGAACCTGTTCGGCGGCCAGCTCGGCGTGCGACGACGCCGCGACTGGGATCGCTGGGGGCTCGAGGGAACGGCCAAGGCCGGCCTCGCCGGCACGAACCTCTACCAGTCGTCGGGGCCGATCACGGCGACGCTCTCGCCGGGCGCCGTGTTTCGCGAGCCGACTTCAGCCTCGGCGACCGGCGTCGGGTTCCTCTCGACGCTGAACCTCACCGGCATCTACCGCCTCACCGACCACTGGGGCCTGCGGGCGGGCTACAACCTGATCTGGCTCAGCGGCGTGGCCCTCGCCCCGAGCCAGTGGGATTTCACCGATACGGCCACCAGCGGCACGAGCCTCGCCGGCGGCGGCAGCCTGTTTCTGCACGGCGTGAACGTCGGCGCGGAACGGCGGTGGTAAGGCGCGGGCGAAGTCTCCCTCGCTCGCGCTTCGGGCTTGCGTAGGCCGCACGAAAGCCCGACGCGCAAGCGAGGGTCCC
>JBBAVM010000029.1:19589-21192 GCA_040397685.1 Pirellulales bacterium | reverse complement strand
TACCTCCGCGCCTTCGACACCGCGAGCCGCACGTTGGCTTTGACCGCGGACGTCGAGTTCGTCGCCACGCCCGACTGGCTCAAACTGCGGACGCCCGCCGCCCCGCCGCCCTCGCCCTGGCTGGCGAAGATCCGGTCGGCCCGGCCGTCGCCGTCGGTGTCCATCGCCGCCGCGAACACCGCGGCCTGTGACCGCGCGAGCCCGGCGAACGCCGCCAGCTTCGCCCCGTCGAGCCGCGCGCCCGGCTTGCTGTCGAGCCGCCCGTCATAGACGTGCACCGCCGATCCGCCGCCCATGCCGGCCGCCACGATGATGTCGGGCACGGAGTCGCCATCGAACTTCGCCGTGCTCACGCTCACGCCGCCACGAAAATTCCCCCCAAATGCCGGGACGAACGACTTCACCACCCGAGGTTGGTTTGTGACGTCGAACACCCTCACCTGCGGCGCCATGCCCGCACCGCTGCCGACGATGATCTCACCCTTGCCGTCCGGCACGCTGCTCAGATCGGCCACCGCCACGCTTGCCCCGCCACGGAAGCTCGCCGCGAAGGCGGCGAAGGCCCGATACGGCCTGTTCTCCACCGGATCGGCCGCGGCCGGCCGCGACCGGAACACCGCCACATTGCCGGGGCCACGCGACGCGCCGGCCACGATGTCGTCCACCCCGTCGCCATCGACGTCGCCGGAGGCGATCTCGACGCCCATGTTGTAGCCGCGGCCAAACGGCTGCGTGCGATACGTCACCAGCTCCGTGCCGTCGATCTCGTAGACCCGGATCTCACCGACACGACCGGCACCAGAAGCCGCGAGCACCTCATCCACGCCATCGCCGTCCACGTCGCCCACCGCCACCCGCACACCACCGCGGAACTTCGGCTCGAACACCGGGAACTGGTGCCGCACGAGCCCCGTGAAGGGATCGATCACCGTCACGAACGGCGGCGCGTGGCAGTCGACCGTCGTGCTGGTGACCAGCAGCGGCCGGTCGTCGTCGAGGTTGGCCGGATACCCGGGCGTGGCTGGGGCATCCGGGGTGCCCGACGCGTTCGACGGCAGGAAGATGTCGCCCGTGCCGTTGTCGAGGATCGTGCCGACGCCCGTGGCCGACGCGCCGCCCGTCGTGACGGCGCGAATCGTGAACTGCTCCGAAAGTTCATACGGGATGTCGTTGACGATCGCGACCCGCACCCGCATCGTCGCCACCTCACCCGGCGTCGCGTCGCCGTCGGCGGGAATCGCCACGAAGCTACCGGGCACGTAGGGCACCCAACTCGTGCCGTTGAAGACCTCGAGCGCGGTGCTTGAGTCGGTGCCAACCGTGGCCGACCCGCTCGCGAGCGCGAGGGAGACGAGCTGCCCCTCGACGCCCGTCACCGTGAATAAGCAAAACGGCGAGGCCTCGTTCACCGTCACGCTGTTCACGGCGAGCGGCCGGTCGTCGTCGAGCCGCGGCGGCAGGCCGCCGGTGCCGGGCGAGTCGGGCACTCCGGACGTGTTCGCGAGGCTGTACATCGCCCCCGTGCCGTCGTCGAACACGGTGCAGATTCCGGTCGCCGAGGTCGTGCCCGTGTTGGTGGCGGTGAGCGTGAACGTCTCGGGGC
>JBBAVM010000029.1:0-19489 GCA_040397685.1 Pirellulales bacterium | reverse complement strand
CGGTCGTGTTGTCCGGGAACACGTCGCCCGTGCCGTCGTCGAGCACGGTGCAGACGCCGGTCGCCGAGGTCGTGCCCGTGTTGGTGGCGGTGAGCGTGAACGTCTCGGGGCCCTCGAACACCGGCGGCGAGTCGTTCGTGATCCGCGTCCGCACGAGCAGCGTCGTGCCGGTGGCCGGGATTGCCACGAACGAGCCGGGCGCGTAGTCCACCCACGCCGTGCCGTTGAAGACCTGCAGCGGCACGCCGCTGCCGGCGTTGGCCGTGTCGGTGCCGAGCGTGGCGTCGCGGTCGGTGGTCGAGGCCGTGTTGCCGAGCGCGAGCGAGACCAGCTGGCCGGGCTGCCCGGTGACCGTGAACACGGCGAACTGCGTCCTCTCGTTGACAGAGATGCTGTTCACGGCGAGCGGACGGTCGTCATCCAAATACTGCGGCAGGCCGTTCGTGCCGGGGGCGTCCGGCGTGGTCGTCGTATTCGAGGCGCTGAACAGGCTGCCGGAGGCGTCGTCCTTGATCGTGATCGTGCCGGTGACGCCGGCCGTGTTGGCCACGGTGCCGGTGACCGGCCCCGTCGAGATCTTGATCTGCTCGCTGATTTCAGGAGTGGTGTCCTGCTTGATGCCCGTGCGCACGAGCACGCTCATCGTGCCCGGGGCGAGCGTGATGCCGGCGGCGGCCGGCACCCACGCCGTACCGCTCCAGTATTCGAGCGCCGCCGAGGCCGCGGAGTCGCTGCCCACGGTGCCCGAGTCGTCGGCGAGCGAGGGGGTGAACGTGATCGGGAACACCGAGGCCTTCGAGAGGCTTACCTCCACGGTGGCGTACTGCGTCGCCTCGTTCACCACCACGCTGGTCACCGCGACCGCCGGGATGTCGTTGTCCTTCGGGGCCGATGAATCGGTCGCACCGGTCGTGTTGTCCGGGAACACGTCGCCCGTGCCGTCGTCGAGCACGGTGCAGACACCGGTCGCCGAGGTCGTGCCCGTGTTGGTCGCGGTGAGCGTGAACGTCTCGGGGCCCTCGAACACCGGCGGAGTGTCGTTCGTGATCCGCGTCCGCACGAGCAGCGTCGTGCCGGTGGCCGGAATCGCCACGAACGAGCCGGCCGCGTAGTCCACCCACGCCGTGCCATTGAAGACCTGCAGCGGCACGCCGCTGCCGGCGTTGGCCGTGTCGGTGCCGAGCGTGGCGTCGCGGTCGGTGGTCGAGGCCGTGTTGCCGAGCGCGAGCGAGACCAGCTGGCCGGGCTGCCCGGTGACCGTGAACACGGCGAACTGCGTCCTCTCGTTGACAGAGATGCTGTTCACGGCGAGCGGACGGTCGTCATCCAAATACTGCGGCAGGCCGTTCGTGCCGGGGGCGTCCGGCGTGGTCGTCGTGTTCGATGCGCTGAACAGGCTGCCCGAGGCGTCGTCCTTGATCGTGATCGTGCCGGTGACGCCGGCGGGGTTGAGCACGTTCGTCGCCGGGCCGGTGGAGATGGCCACGACCTCGCTGATCTCGGAATCGGTGTCCTGGTTGACCGTCGTCCGCAGGAGCACGCCCGTGCCGCCCACCGGGATCGTCACGCCCCCCGCGGCGCTCACCCAGGCCGTGCCGTTGAAATACTCGATGCCGCTGCCCGTGTCGGTGCCCACCGTGCCCGCGCCGCTGCCGCCGCCGGCCGTGCCGTTGGCAAGCGACGGGGTGAACGTGATCGGCGACGTCGCCGGCAGGCTCAGCGACACCTCGACGACCGCACCGTACGAGGCCTCGTTCACCACCACGCTCGAGATCGACATCGTCGGGTTGTCGATGATCGTCACCGTGCCGCTGACGCCCGCCGCGGTGACGGCGGCGCCGCCCGTGCCGAACGAGAGCGTGTTGGTCCGGATCGCGTAGGTCTCGATCGGCTCGCCGATCCCGTCGTTCATGCGGATCGCCGACCGCAGCTGCACGCTCGTGGTGCCCGCGGGCACCGTGACGCCGGCGGCCGCGGAGAGCCAGGTGGTGCCGTTGAGCGAATACTCGATCGCCGCACCGCTGGGGGTGTTTTGCGTGTCGGTGCCCACCACCGCGAAGCCGGCTCCGGTGCCCGCGTTGGCGAGCGAGGGCGTGAAGGTCAGCGGCAGGGCCGAGGCCTGGCTCAGGCTGACGGTGACCACGGCATAGGGGTCGGTGGCCTCGATCACGGTCGCGTCGCCGATGGTCACCGTCGGGAGATCGACGATCTGGCCCACGCCCTGCGGATCCGCGATCGAGGCGTCGGTGGGATTGGTGAGGTTGATCAGCAGCTGCTCCAGGTTCTCGAAGCTGCCGTCGCTGGCGATCGAGACCGTCACCGTCTTGCTGGTCTCGCCGGCGGCGAACGTGAGCGTGCCGGTGAGCGGGTCGGTGCCCTGGCTGTAGTCGCTGCCCAGGAGGGCACCGGTGCTGCCCGCGCCGTCCACGATCGCATACTCGACCGAGGCGCTGAACGCCGTCTGCCCCGTCTTGGTGACGGTGAAGGTGAGGGTGCCCGCGGTCTCGTCGACGAGCACGTCGGCGACGGCGAACTGCGGCCGATCGTCGTTGGTGCCACCGGTGCCCGTGCCGTCGTCCTTGATGGTGCCCACGCCGGTGCCGTCGCCGATGCGGGCGTTGGTGGGGTTGGAGAGGTTGAGGTCGAGGGTTTCCGAGCGTTCGAAGATCGCGTCGTTGGTGATCGGCACCGTCACGGTCTTGGTGGTCTCACCGGCTGTGAAGGTGAGCGTGCCGCTCGTCGCGGTGTAGTCCTGGCCGGCCACGGCGGTGCCGTCGGCGGTGGCGTACGCGACGGTGGTGCTCTGCGTGGTGCTGCCGGTCTTGGTGACGGTGAAGGTGATGGTGCCGGCGGCCTCGTTGTAGGTGACGTCGCCCACCGAGAAACTCGGGCGGTCGTCGTCGAGTGCGGCGGGCAGGTCTGGCTGGCTGCCGAGCGGGTCTGCGATGCCGCTGGTATTGGCGGCGCTGAAGAGGTCGCCGGTGCCGTCGTCCTTGATGGTGCCGATGCCGGTGTCGCTGCCGCCATTGGTGCCGCCGCCGGTGCCGTTGTAGGTGGCCGTCAGGCGGAAGGTCTCGCTCACCTCCAGCGGCACGTCGTTGACGATGGTGGTCCGCACGAGCAGGGTGCCGCTGGCCGGCAGGGTGACGCTCGTGCCGTAGGTCAGCCAGCCGCCGGCCCCGCCGTTGGCCGTCGCGCTGTAATACTCGAGCGCTGCCGCGGCGCCGGTGTCGGTGCCCACGGTGGCGGGGCTCGAGGTGCCGTTGGCCAGGCTCAGGGTCATGCCGGCGCCGGGGAGCCCCTTGACGATGAACACGGCGTGGGGCGTGCCTTCGTTGACGGTCAGGTCGTTGACCGAGGGGTTGGCGGCGCGGTCATCGTTGGTGCCGCCGGTGCCGGTGCCGTCGTCCAAGATGGTGGCCGTGCCCGTGGCGGCGTTGCCGCCACGCGGCGTGGCGGTGAGCGTGTAGGTCTCGCCGCCCTCGTAGGGGGAGTCGTTGGTGATGCTGTTGCGCACCAGGAAGCTGCCGCCCGCCGGAATGGTGATGCTGGTGCTGCCGTGTGTGTAGGCCAGCCAGTTGTTCCCACCGTCGACGGAATAGCTGAGTGACGTGCCGTAGTCGGTGCCCGAGGTGGCCGTGCCGGCCGCGAGCACCAGGCTGTTGACCACCTGGCCGGGGGTGCCCGTCACGGTGAACACGGCATTGCCGACGGCCTCGTTGACCTGCAGGTCGCTCACCGTGATCGGGCGGTCGTCGTTGAGCGCGCCGGGCAGGCCGTTGGTGCCCGGCGCCTCGGGCGTGCCCGTGGTGTTGCTCGAGCTGTAGAGGTTGCCGGTGCCGTCGTCGGTGATCGTGCAGGTGCCGGTGGCACTCGTGCCGCCGGCATTGGTGGCCACCAGCGTGAAGGTCTCGGCGGCTTCGAAGGGGATGTCGTTGACGATGCGGGTCCGCACGAGCATCGTGCCGGCGGGCATCGGTACCAGGCTGCCAGGCGTGTAATCGACCCAGGCCGAGCCGTCGAAATACTGCAGCGGCATGGCCGAACCGGCATCCTGCGTGTCGACGTCGCGCACCGCATGCCCGGCGCCCGAACCGGTCGGCGCGAGGGCCAGGCTCACGTACTGCCCGGCGGCCCCGGTCACGGTGAACACCGCGCAGTGCGCCCCCTCGTTCACGGTGATGCTGTTGACGCTCACGGCGCGGTCATCGTTGAGACGGGTTCCCACCGGGGCGGTGTCGCTGCCGATGCCGCTCTCGCCGGTGAACCACTGGCCGGTGCCGTCGTCCTTGATGGTGCCCACGCCGGTGGCCGAGGCGCCGAGGGTCACACCCAGCGCGGTGTTGTCGGCGTCGCTCGTGTAGGTGGCGGTGAGATCGAAGGCTTCGGAAACTTCAAACACCACGTCGTTGACCGGCGTGGTGCGCACGAGCAGGGTGCCGTCGGCGCCAACGACCGCCGGGCTCACGCTGCTGTAGTCCAGCCACTGGCTGGTGGCGGCATCGAACCACTGCAGGCCGGTGACATCGGCCCCGGTGGAGCCCGCCGCATCAGCGCCCTCGACGAGAGCCAGATCCACGTGGGCGCCGGGCAACCCCAGGACGGTAAACACCACCGAGGGCGCGCCTTCGTTGACGGTGACGTCGTTGACCCGCGGGGCCGCGCCGCGGTCGTCGTTGAGCGGGCCATCGGGGTCCGCGATGCCGGTGACGTTGCTCGCCTCGAACCAGGAGCAGCCCTGGCCGTTGTCCTTGATGGTGAGGGTGGCGGTGACCGTGGTGCCGGCCAGCGAGCAGGAGCCTGCGAGCGAGGGCTCACCGGGCGCGGTGATGAACGGAAGAGAAACGAATCCCCCCATATGGTCGTTCGTGGTTCCGGTACCAAAAGCGCCCCCGACGTTATGCCCCGCGGTGAGGACGTTGCCATCACAGCCGTAAAGCAAGGCCACCGAGAAATGGCCGCCCACTTCAACAGTGAAAACTTCCTGATTCGCTACCGCGCCCGAAGCCAGTTTGGGCAAATGGGCGTCGACAGACGCCGGTTGCAAGCCAAGGGCTCCAAGGCCGTTATTTCCCCATCCCATCAGTGCGTGGCGCGACGAGCCCGAGCTGACGATGGCGGCGACTGAAACGTTCGCCATGGTCTGGTTCTGCGCGCTGATGAACTGCACACCCTCAAGAGCGCCAGTGCCACTGGGGTTTTTCACCGTGACCCATTGGCTGGAATCAGTAATTCCCGGACCCTGCCCGAGCTGGCCATACCAATCGCTACCCAGGGCATAGACCCGCCCGTTACTCCCCAGCACAAAATACGATTTGTGGGAGCCAAAGTTGGTAGAGCCCAAATCTCCGTCTCCGTAGCCTGCTACTCCGATTTGCACGGCGCTCACACCCGCCGGCAGGGGTGAGATCATTTCGGTGGCATAAGTCCGACTAGATGGTGCTGTGTTATCGCCCAGGGATGCCTCCGTTCCCCAGGTGTAGAACTTGTTCGAACTCTTGCTGTACGCAAAAGCGTATTTGCTGCCCACTTCAAGATCGGTGATGCCCGAAAGCACCGACCCGTCACTGAATGTGACCTGACCAAAATCGCTGGTGGCGCCCCCTGTGGCCTCGGCATTGCCAGCCATCCGCACGGTACCGTCGTTCATCAAGAAGCCCAGAGCCCCTTCTGAGGCGCTCATGAACCGGACGTTGGCCGGGTTGAAGCCGCCGGGCAACGTGATCTTTGTGAACGCTGTTGTCCCTGTGGTGAGCAGCTTGTCCGCGGTGCCCCAGAGCCAGAGGCCATCGGTGGTCAACAAAGCATGAGATGGAAAATCTGATACGGCGGCAACGTCGATGATGCTGCCGGTGTAGGTGTAACCGTTAACGGGCGTGAGCAGGCGAGGAAGCAGCGCTTCGGCGGTTCCGTTGGGCATGATGTTTTCGCCCGCGACGTAATAACCACCCCCCTCTGCCTTGTAAAAGCCGCTGTGGAAGCTGGAGATCACGAATCGGGACTTGGCAAAGTTCAGCGCCCGCCACTCATCGACGTTGGTGATCTCGACGCCGGCGTCCAGTTCAACTGAGACCTCGAGCGTGAGCGTCTCAACATTCTCGAACGGTGCATCGTTGTTGATGGCCGCCCGCACAAGTAGCTTGCCGTCAACCGGGATCGGGATGAAGTCGCCTGCCGTGTAGTCAACCCAGTTGCTGCCACTCAGCACCTGCAGCCTGCTGCCGCTGCCGGTCAGGTCGCTCGCGACCGTGGCTGTGCCATCCACCAGGGCGAGCTTCACCTCTTCGCCCGCGGTGCCCTCCACCGTCCATATCGCGTGGGGTGAGCCTTCATTGACGCACACGTCGCTCACCTTGATGGCGCGGTCGTCATCGGTACCGCGGGCGCCTTTGCCGTCGTCGAGGATGGTGCCCACGCCGGTGCCGTCCCAGATCAGGGCGTTGGTGGGGCTGCTCAGGATCACGGTGAGGGTCTCGCTGCCCTCGAAGCCGGCGTCGTTGGTGATCGGGACGGTGATCGTCTTCGTGGTCTCGCCCGGTGCGAATGTGAGCGTGCCGCTGGCGGCGGTGAAGTCGGTGCCCGACGTGGCCGTGCCGCTAGCGGTGGTGTACGCCACGGTCGAGTTGAGCGTGGCATCACCGGTGCGGGTGACGGTGAAGGTCATCGTGCCGGCACCTTCGTTAACCGTGACGTCGTTCACCGTGAAGAGCGGGCGGTCGTCGCTGGTGCCGCCCGCGCCGGTGCCGTCGTCCTTGATGGTGCCCACGCCCGTGGCATCGCTGATGCGAGCGTTGGTGGCGGCCGATAGGTTGAGATCGAAGGTCTCGGTGCCTTCAAAGACGTTGTTGTTGCCGATGCTGATGGTGACCGTCTTGCTGGTTTCGTTGGCCGCGAAGCTCAGCGTGCCGTTGGCGGCCTCGTAGTCGGCCCCTTGCGGCACATCGCCCGCGGTGGCGGTGCCGTCGGCGGTGGCGTAGTTCACCGTGGCAGGCAGCTCCGTGGTGCCGGTCTTGGTGATCGTGAAGGTCATGGTGCCCGCGGCTTCGTTGCGGGTGACATCGCTCACTGCGAAGCTGGGCCGGTCGTCGTTCTTGCTCGCGGCGGCGTCCACCGCGCCGGTCGTGTTGTTGGGGTAGATGTCGCCGGTACCGTCGTCGGTGATGGTGGCTGTGCCGATATCGCTGCTGCCGCCTGCGTTGGTGGCCACCAGGTTGAAGGTTTCGGGGCCCTCGAAGGTCGCGTCGTTCACCAGGCGGGTGCGCACCAGCAGCTTGTTAGCGGCGGGCATGGTGACGAGGCTGCCGGGCGCGTAGTCGACCCAGGTCGTGCCGTTGAACACCTGCAGGGGCACGCCGCTCCCGGCGTTGGCCGTGTCGGTGCCCAGGATGGCGTTTCCACTGGCGGCGGTGGTGGGCTGCAGGGCCAGGCTCAGCAACTGGCCGCTGGTGCCGCTTACTTCGAAGACCGCGAAGGTGGAGCCCTCGTTCGAGCGGATGTCGTTCACCGCCAGGGGGCGGTCGTCGTCGAGGTTGAGACCACTCGGGGCGGTATCGCTCCCGGTGCCGCTCGTGCCCGTGAACCACTGGCCGGTGGCATCGTCCTTGATGGTGCCGATGCCGGTGGCCGCGCCTCCGGCGGTAACGGTGCCGGTGGAGTTGATCGTGGCGTCCACCGCCCCGGTGTAGGTGACCGTGAGCGTGAAGGTTTCCGACTGCTCGTAGGCGGTATCGGCCACCGGGCTCGTCCGCACAAGCAGGGTGCCGTCGGCGCCGATGGTGGCGGTTCCGCCGTAGGTGACCCACTGGTTGCTGGCCGCATCAAACCACTCGAGGCCAAGGACGTCGGCCGCCGAGGGAGTGCCCGCGGTTTCGGCGCCTTCGGCAATCGCCAGCGTCACCTCGGCCCCCGGCATACCCTGCGCGGTGAACACCGCATGGGGCGAGCCTTCATTGACCGTCAGGTCATTGACCAATGGGGTGTTGACGCGGTCGTCGTTAAGCGTGCCGTTGGGGTCGGCGATGCCGGTGGTGTTGGTCCCTTCAAACCAGGAGCAGCCCTGGCCGTTGTCTTTGATGGTGAGGGTGGCGGTGGAGGAGGCAGCTTCCTGAACAATGACTTTGTCTAGAACAAGTTCGTCTGTGCCTCGATCGTCAGTATTAGTTGCTGGATTGTTAAGAAATAAGAGATGCCCCCAGCTCATGAACTTGATGGTGGTGCTGGCGCTTGTTGCTGTGAACTCCAGCGTGTGTGTGCTCCAAGTGTTTTTGAAGGGCACTTTGAAATAGACTCGCTGACCGCCGATCTCGACGGCAGCCATCCCAGCAAGAAATGTTGAGGGCAATCCGTCAAATTCACCACGTTGATCAAACTGAAGCCTGTAGGTTGTTCCGGGTTGGGTGGAAATGGTTTGTGTCAAGGCCACAGGGTTGGCGTTGTCTCCAACTTCAGATGCGGTCTTGTTGACGTGGGCGAAGCTGAATGATCCGGTAATGAAGTCGCCGCCGGCAAACAAAGCAAGATAGTTTTGTGAATTGTCTAAGGGTGTACCGTTGTGTGTGACTTGCCACCCTGCGAAATTGCCAAAGTAAGCGCCTCCGTCATACATGCTTGCGTAGGTTTGGGTTCCGCCTCCACTTTCAACCCAACCAGCCAAATTGATTGGGCGTGGGTCGGCTCTGTTTGGTCCCCAATAGTCGGGCGGTCTAATAGCTGTTCCATCCTGCAGGGTGGTGAAATCGCCATTGACAATTAGGTTGCTTTGCCCGGACGTAGCTAAGGATGACGTCCCCTGAATTTCACGGATGTTGGTCACACCAGATATCGAAACGGCCGTGCCAGGCTGGCTCGCCGGCAGTCTTGCGGTCAGAGACAGGGTTTCAACGTTTTCAAACGGCGTGTCGTTGTTGATGGCCACACGCACCAGCAACTTGCCGGTGCCGTCCACGCTGACGGCAGTGCCCGCGGTGTAGTCCGCCCAAGTGGAGCCGCTCAGATACTGGAGCTTGGTGCCGCTGCCGAGCAAATCGGTGGCAACGCTGCCAGTGCCGTCGGACAGCTCCAGCATCACCTGCGCATTGGCGTTGTAGTTGATGGTCCACACCGCATAAGGCGAACCCTCATTCACACAGACGTTTTGCACCTTGATGGCACGGTCGTCGTCGCGCGCCGTCGTGGTGTCAACGGCACCGGTTGCCGTGAAGATGTCTCCTGAGGCATCGTCGCGAATCGTGGCGGTGCCGGTGGCGGCAATGCCGCCAAGGGGTGTGGCGGTCAGGGTGTAGGTCTCGCCGCCGTCGAGCGGTGCATCGTCCTGGATCGCGTTGCGCACCAGGGCCTTGCCGTTGGCATCGAGCACGAAGGTGGTTGTGCCCTGGGTGAAGGGCTGCCACGACGTGCCGTTGTTGACGGAGTACTCCAGGGCGGTGAGGTAATCCGTGCCGCTGGTGGCCGTGCCAGCCGCCAGCACCAGGCTGGTGATGGTCTGGCCGGCGGCGCCATTGATCGTGAACACCGCGGTGGTGGAGTCCTCGTTGACCTCAATGTTGCTGACCGTGATCCGCCGGTCGTCGTCTTTGATCGCTGTCGAGTCGGTAGCGCCTGTGGAGTTGTTGGGATAGATATTCCCCGTGCCGTCGTCGTGGATGGTGGCTGTTCCCACCACGCTGTTGTTCGTATTTGGACTGGCCGCCGTGCCATTGCTGTTGTAGCTGGCGGTAAGCGTCAGGGTCTCGGGGCCCTCGTAGCTGGTGTCCTGGTTGACGGCGACGCGCACCAGCAGGGTGCCGTCCGCGTTCACAATGCTGTTGGCGGCGTTGTAGGCCACCCACGCCCCGTTGCGATACACCTCTAGCGCGGTGGCGGTGTCGGTGCCGACGGTCGCATCGCGATCATTCGGATTGCTGGTGTTACCCAGACTCAAGGTGACCCCGGCCTGAGGCAGGCCCGTGACGGTGAACACCACGCTGGGCGAGGCCTCGTTGACGCTGACGTCGTTGACCTGCGGCTGATGACGACGGTCGTCATCCAAAGCGGCGGGCAAGCCGCTGGCCCCCGGCGCATCTGCCACGCCGGTGGTGTTGTTGGCGCCGTAGAGGTTGCCGGTGCCGTTGTCCTTGATGGTGGCGGTGCCCGCGTCGCTGCCGCCTGCGGTGGCGGTTCCGGTGGGATTGATCGTGGTGTCCACCACGCCCGTGTAGGTGGCGGTGAGTGTGAAGGTTTCGGTGACTTCTAGCGCGTCGTCATTGACGATGGCGGTGCGGACGAGCAGGACACCGCTGGCTGGCACGGTCACGGAACTGCCGTAAGCAACCCAATCTCCGGCGCCGCTGTTGGCACTCGCATCGTAGTACTGAAGAGATGCGGCCGAGCCGGTATCGGTGCCAACCGTGGCCGCGTTCGATACGCCATCGGCGAGAGCGAGCGTCATCACCGCGCCCGCCACCCCTTCCACGGAAAACACCGCATAGGGCGATGCTTCGTTGACCGTGACGTCGTTGACCAGCGGTGCGGGCGTGAGGTCAGGGGGCGTGATGGTCAAGGTGCCGGCGGCTTGCGGCACGGCACTCAAAGACACATCGTTCAGGATCAATTCGGTGTGCACACCGCTGACATGCCCCCAGCTCATGAACTTGATCGTTGTCGCACTCGCGTTCGCGGTGAACACAAAGCTATACGCGGTATTCTTGAGGTAGACGGCGAAGTAGACCCGCTGCCCGTTGACCTCGAGTGCTGCGATTCCCGTCTGAGAAGGACTGCCGCCCCCCATCGGCTCATAGCCCTGCGAAAACTGCAGCACATAGGCTTGGCCGGCGGTGGTTGCAACGGTCTGCGCGACGGCCACTGGGTTATCGGTGGTGTCGCCGTAGCCGGGCTTGGGTACTAAATCGGTACCCGTCGTCGTCACGCCGTTGGCGTCCAGAGTTGGCATCACCCCGTCGACTGTGATCTGATTGCCAAAATACAAACCCGGCATGCTTTCCCAGGAGTAATTTGCATAGACCGTGGCGTATGTAAGGGGGCCACCCCCGCTGGCGGCCCAATGCGTTATCTGCTTCCAATCGGTCCCGCCCGTTCGCTGGGTGAAGTCTCCATTCAGAATGATGTTGTCGGCCGGGGCAGGTCGGGCAACGCCCTTGGCGATGTCGATGTCGAGCGTCGTGGTGCCGCTGATGTCGTATTGCATGCCCACCACAGGCTGCACTCGCAACACAAGCTGTTCGACAGATTCAGGCCCATCCGATCCGTTGAGTTGCGCGCGCACCTGCAGGGCGTTGCCCGATCCTACTTCAATCTGTGAGCCCGGCGTGTAGTCGACCCAACCGCTGCCGTTGTCGACCTGCAGCAGATTGCCGTTGGGGAATGGCAGCAGATCGGCGGAAGCGGCAGCCGTCAGATTGCCTAGTTCAAGCAGAACCTTCTTGCCGGCGTCGTACTGAACGGCCCATTGGGCGTAGGTGGCCGATTCACCAACAGTCGGACTCGTGACGGCAAGCGGAACCGTGTCGTTGTCGAGAACAGAGCCTGCAGGCGCACTGTTCGAGCCGACGGTATCTGCCTCTGTGAACCATTGGCCGGTGCCGTCGTCTTTGATGGTTGCCGTGCCGGTGAAGGTTTGAAAGACCGTTCCAGTGATGAGCGGAACGGCTTTGACATCCAAGAGAAAGGTTTCGGAGTTGTCAGACAACAGATCGTTGACGATCGGCACTCGAACATAGACGTCGCCGGTGACGTTGATCTGGGCACCGCCCGTGGGCCACTTCCAACGGTTCCACATATTTGTGTTGGAACCCGTCGTCAGCATGTACTCGATGCTATCGCTTGCCAAAAACGATCCGCCTCGTGGGCCACCAGCATCAACGCCGCCGATGGTCGCGGTTCCGCTTCGAAGCTCCAGCTTGTCAATCTGCGTGAATTCAGAAATGGTGACCTTGAACACCACATGGGACGACCCCTCATTCACGACGGGGTTCGACACTGTGGGGGCTGCAAGCACCCCCTGCCACATTGCAGGGCTCAGGCTCTGCGCTTCAAGCACACCCGCCTGCTGCTCGAGCATCCAGTTGCCGTCTGCCCCGCCGGTCACATCGATCGAAGCCGCCACATCGGCACCGGTGATCTGGGCCAGTCGCTCCACGCTGGTGCGACCTTCGGAGCCCGAGCCCACGTTGCATCCGTAGAGCAGAAGATCACCGCCGACGACCAGGCTGCTGCCCATGCCGGCCCAGAGGTCGGCATCGTTCCCGCCATCCCCAAGTTGGAAATACTGGCCGCCCAGGGCGATCCAGCCCGGGCCACCGTGGCTGACGACGTGGATCGCGTCGAACGCTTCCGACCGCCCTTGGAAATACGCGGCGAGATCGGCGACCGGGGTGCCGGGGGCGACGACGAGGACAGACCGTTCGGCCGACGCGGCGCCGATGTCGGCAAGCAGCGTCGACACGTTCGCGAGCGAGCCGTCGACGACGACGAGCTCATGCGGGCGGGCCGAACCATCCA
The DNA here is from genome assembly GCA_040397685.1 of Pirellulales bacterium. Lineage (GTDB taxonomy): Bacteria > Planctomycetota > Planctomycetia > Pirellulales > UBA1268 > RGVT01. The sequence continues at coordinate 6,994 of JBBAVM010000029.1, read as the reverse complement.
CACCGAGGAGGTGAACGGCAGCCGGATCGACCGTCACGTCGAGGGCGGCGTGGTCCAAAGTCGTGACCGCGAGCGCGAGCCGGTGCTCGAGCTGCTCGAGCGGATGGGCGCGGTGGGCTGCACGATCGCGCCGCCGCTGGCGACGGGCGGCAGGCCGCTGGGAGAATCGATCACGCGAGCGCTTCCAGAGATCACGAAACATGAAGGGCATCCTTCGGCCCGTTGATGGGCCAGAACGGGAATAGCAAACAACTGAAGATGAGCGATGAGCCACCGCATGCGCGGCACGATCGGAAAGGTCGCCGTGCCCGCAAGCATGCGTTACTAGACTTCATCGTGCGGCTCCAACGGCCGCCATACCCAACATTGGGCAGCCGCACATTCCGGCCGTTACGAACGTGCGGGACGTCGGCGACCCTCGCTTGCGCTTCGGGCTCGCGTGGGAAATTCCCTCGCTCGCGCTTCGGGCTTGCGCGGGAAATTCCCTCGCTCGCGCTTCGGGCTCTCGTGGCGGCGTTAGCGGGTGCGGGGGAGCACGATCCGAAACTCGGCGCCGCCGAGCGGTGAGCGGCCCGTCTCGAGCCGGCCGCGGTGGTTGTCGAGCACGGCGCGGACGATGTGCAGCCCCATGCCAGTGCCGCCCGGCTTGCCCGCGTTCCGGGATGCGTCGCCGGCCGTGTCACCGTCGAGCCCCGGCCCGCTGTCGCTCACCACCACCTCGACGGCGTCGCCGCCCGCCCGCACCTCCACCTGCACGTCGCGCCTGCCCCCCTCCCGCATTGCCAGGGCCTCGATCGCGTTCACGACCAGGTTCGAGATGGCCAACTGCACCTGCGCGGGGTCGCCCACCAACTCGACGGGCTCCGGCGGCACGACCGTCGCGATGGCGACGCCATGCTTTGCGGCCAGGCTCCGGCTCGTGATCGCGGCCGAGCGGCACACATGGCCGAGGTCGAACGGCTCGCGGGCCGTCTCGATGCTGCGGAGCAGGCCGCGCATCCGCTCGATCGAATCAGCCACCTGCCGGCTCTCGGCTGCGAGATCGCCCAGGATCGCCCGGGCGTCGGCCTCGAGCGGCTGGCTCGCAAACCGCTCCAGGAGTTGCTGGGCATGCAGGAGCGCCATGCCCAGCGGCTGCTTCACGTCGTGGGCCAAGGCGGCGGCCATGAGGCTGGCCTTCATCGCCCGCTCGAGATCGGCGATTTTCTGCTGGGTGGCCGCCTCGATCTCGGCCTCGACCCGCTTGCGGGTCGTGACGTCGAAGATCACGCCGTCCCAGTAGGCCCCGCCGCCGGGCCGCGGCCGCGGATTCGACTCGGCGGAAAACCAGCGAACCTCGCCGCGGATGAAGGCCCGCCCCTCCCAGCGGAAGACGGTGATGCCGTTCCAGGATTCCTCAGAGGGCTTGAGGAAGGCGGCGAAGTCGTCGGGGTGGATGTTGGCGTAGATCTCCCGCCAGTCGCGCATCACGGCCTCGCGCTCGATGCCCAGCATGTCGAGCAGCCGGTTGCTCACGAACACGAACTGACGGGTGCCGTCGGGCAGCATCTCCGTGACGAACATGCCCACGGGCATGTTCTCGGTCATCTCGAAGGCGGCGGGGTGGTCGCCGGCCGGAGGCGTCATCGCGGCTTCCCCGCGGCGGTCGCTGGATCGGCCTCCAACGCGGAGCCCGGGTCGGCGAAAAACCCGCCGCGGGAGTGGTGGATCGTGGCCAGCCGCAGCAGGGCCGCGCCGCTGCAGCCGAGCTTGCGGGAGATCGCCTTGCGGTGCGTCTCCACGGTGCGGGTCGAAATGCCGAACCGCTGCCCGACCTCCTTGTTGGAAAGGCCTTCGCCGAGGACGTTGAACAGCTCGAACTCACGGCCCGTGAGCCGTGCCTTGATGTCCGCGGCGGTCAGATGGGCCGGGGTGTCGTCGGCGCCCAGGCCGACGGCCTTCCTGATCTCGCCGAGGAGCATGTCGCAGGCGTGGGATTTATCGACCACGGCGACCACGCTCGGCATGACGTCGGCAGGGCAGACAAAGTCGGTGGCCGCCCCGGAAAGCACGATGCACTTCACCGCGGGGTGCCGGGCCGCGACGGTCCGCAGCACGTCGATACCGTTGTCGGAACCGAGCCCGGGATCGACGATCATGAGGTCGATCCGCTCGAGCGCCGCGATGGCCTCCGCCTCCGTCACGCTCGTGGCCGTGCCCGCCACCACCATGCCCGGCACCGAGCGCACGACCCCGGCGAGAAGCTGCAGGAGCATCAGGTGGTCATCGACGATGACGCAGCGAATTGTCGTCGCAGCCGTTCGCATGGATTTTGCCGAACCGAAAACGAGAGACCCTACCCGTATCGGAAATCTACCGGACCGGCTCACCACAAACCGCCGCCTCCCCTCCATTCCGGCTACCCAAAACTACGCACCCCTCGCTCCCTCGCTCGCGCTTCGGCCTTTTGTGGGGGGTCGGTGGATTCCCTCGCTGGCGCTTCGGGCTTTTGTGGGGCGTCGGTGGATTCCCTCGCTCGCGCTTCGGGCTTTTGTGGGGGGTCGGTGGATTCCCTCGCTGGCGCTTCGGGCTTGCGTGGGAGCGGCTACGGAAGCCCGCAGCGCAAGCAAGGGTACATCCCGCCCACCTCGCTCACGCGACGCACCTTCGCGTTCTGCCCGCCGGGCGTTCGCCCGCCGGGAGGACCGCTAGGCGATCGACTTGATCTTCACCTTCGTCGCCACCGAGCGGTGGCCGGTGCGGCGGCGGTAGTTCTTTCGGCGGCGAAACTTCTGCACGAAGATCTTGTCGCCCTGGACCAGGCCCACGACCTCGGCCTTCACCTTGGCGCCCTTCACCGTCGGCTTGCCCAGCGTCAGCTGCCCGGCCTTGCTGACGGCCAAAACCTCGTCAAAAACCACCTCACTGCCGGCCGGCAGGTGGCGGAAGTCGATCTCCACCTCCTGCCCCTCCATGACGCGATACTGGCGGCCGCCGTCGGCGACGATCGCGTAGAGGTGGTCGGAACCCGCCATCGAGGCGGCGGTGGAAGCGGCGGATTTGGCCATGGCTGAACCTGATCTGAACGGGCGGGAAACTCGCGAAACTCAGAGGATAACCGCCCCCCGCCCGCGCCGAAAGGGGGCGCGAAAACGCACGAAACTCCGCAGCTCACGGAAGCCCGCAGTGCACGGAAGCCCGCAGCGCAAGCAAGGGTCTCCCGCACCCCCCCCAATTTCCCTCGCTCGCGCTTCGGGCTTGCGTATGCCACGCGCATACTGTACGCTTGTTCACATGCCCACAACCGCCCGATCCGCTGGGTATCGCCTGCCGATTGCATACTTCCTCACGTGGACCACGTACGGCTCGTGGCTCCCCGGCGATGCCCGTGGCTGGACCGACGGCCGCGGGGCGATGCACGGCCCCGATGCCGCCCGCGAGCGCGAGGCTGCGCGGCGGCTGGCGGAACCACCCTTGTCGCTCGACGAGGGGCAGCGGGGGATCGTCCACCGCACGATCGGCGACCACTGCCTCCGCCGCGCGTGGCAGCTGCACGCCATGGATTGCCGCACGCACCATGTGCACGTCGCCCTCACCGCCCCCCGGGCCACGCCGGCCGACTGCATGGCGCAGCTCAAGGCGTGGACCGCGCGGCGACTCGCCGAGGCCGCCACGCACGGGGTCCGCACAAAATGGTGGACGGAGAACGGAAGCCGGCGGTTGATCTTTGACGAGACCGACCTCGCCGACGTGGTCGTGTATATCGCGGAGTGCCAAGACAAATCGCGGGCGTGAGTTCCCTCGCTTGCGCTTCGGGCTTGCGTGGGGTTTCCCTCGCTCGCGCTTCGGGCTTGTGTGAGGGAGGTACGGAAGCCCGAAGCGCAAGCGAGGGATCGCGCCGGCAGGCACGAAAGCCCATGCCCACGAAAGCCCGAAGCGCAAGCGAGGGATCGCGCCGGCAGGGCGTCGCCTACGGGAAGCGGATCGACCGGCCGCTCGAATCCCAGGCCTCAAACACCAGATGCTCCGGCGAGACGCCGTCCTTGCCGTCCACGTGGAGCTGGATGTGGGTCTGGTCCTCGAACTGCGTGATCTCCCGCCGCTTGCGGTTGTTGATCCAGGTCGCGACCTCGTCGTGCACCGTGATGTTGAGCCGGGTCACGTCGTCGCGAGTCGCGGAGAGCTGGAGCGTCCGCATCACCTCGATCGCCATGCTCTCGGCCGTCTTCACCATGCCGGTGCCCGTGCAGGTCGGGCAGTCGCGAAAGATGCTCTTCCGGAGCGACGGCCGGATCCGCTGCCGCGTCATCTCGACGAGGCCGAACGGGCTCGTCCGCAGGATCTTCGTGCGGGCCCGGTCGCGCTTCATCGCCTCGTGAAGCGCCTTCTCCACGCCACGGCGATACTTTTCCTTCCGCATGTCGATGAAGTCGTTGACGATCACGCCGCCGAGGTCCCGCAGCCGCAGCTGCCGGGCGATTTCCTTGGCCGCGATCAGATTCATCTGGTAGGCGTTCTCCTCGGCGCTCTTCTCGGTGCGGAACGAGCCCGAGTTGACGTCGATCGCCACGAGGGCCTCGGTCTGGTCGATCACGATCGACCCGCCGCCCTTGAGCGGCACCTTCCGCTGGTACATCTTCCCGATCTCCTCCTCCAGGCCGTAGCGGTGGAAGAGGGGCTCCTTGCCTTCGTAGAGCTGGAGCCGCGGGGCATACTTCGGCATCACGAGCTCGAGAAACTCCCGCGCCCGCTCGTAGGCCGCCGGCTCGTCGATCAGGATCCGCCCCACGTCCTCCGTGAACATGTCACGGATCGTGCGGATGATCATGTCGCTCTCCTGGTAGATGTCGATCGGGGCGGAGTACTTCCGCATCCGCCGCACGATGCTCTTCCAGAGGTTGAGGAGGTAGGCCATGTCGCGGGCCATCTCCGACTTCGTCCGCTCGGTGCCCGCGGTCCGCACCACGAACCCCACGCCCTTCGGCGGCTGGAGCTCGAGCATGATGTCGCGGAGGATGCGCCGGTCGCGCTCGTCGTCGATCTTCTTGGAGATGCCGACGCGGCCCAGCGGCGGCATCAGCACGAGGTAGCGGCCGGGGATCGAGATGTAGGTCGAGAGCGTCGGCCCCTTCGTGCCGAAGCCCTCCTTGATCACCTGCACGAGCACCTCGTCGCCCCGCCGCAGGATGTCCTGGATCGGCGGCTTCACCCGCGGCCGGTCGCCGAGCCGGGGCTTGCGCCGGGTGGCGGTCCGCTGCCGCGATTCGTCGTCGGCCGCAGCCTCGCCGCTCCGGCTCGGCGGCTCCGCGTCGAACGCCTTGTCGGGATCGAGGCCGCCCTGCCGGTAGTACTGGGGCTCGACGTCGCTGATGTGGAGGAAGCCGTTGCGGCCCACGCCGAAATCGACGAACGCCGCCTGGATCGAGGGCTCGATGTTGACGACCCGGCCCTTGTAGATGTTCCCCACGTAGTTGTCCTGGCTCGTCCGCTCCACGTAGAGCTCCTCGAGCACACCGTCTTCCATGATCGCGATCCGGCATTCCTCCGGCTGCGACACGTTGATCAGCATCTCCTGCTTCATGATTCGGTCCTTTCCTGGTTTCTCGTGGCTCTCCCGTCCGCGGGGGACGGCGCCGTCAGACGACGGTCTCCGAGAGCCGGCGACGCATCTGGTCGCGTAAAAAAGCCTTCACCTCGCGGGCGCTGTCCATCTGGAGCGCCCGCGTGGCGATCTCGCGGCATTCGGCGGCCGAAACACTTCGGCACGCCTGCTTCACCTCCGGGATGGCGCTCGCCGGCACGCTCAGCTGCCGGAGGCCCAGCCCCAGAAGCAGCTGCGTGTACATCACGCTGCCGCTCATCTGTCCGCAGACATTGGCCGGAACGCCGGCCTCCCGCGCCACGTCGAGCGAACGGCTCAAGAGCCGCAGCACCGCCGGATCGCAGGCGTTGTAGAGATCGGCCACCTCCTTGTTGCCCCGATCGACCGCCAGCGTGTACTGGATCAGGTCGTTGGTGCCGATCGAGACGAAATCGACCTCCTTGATGAACGCGTCGAGCATCATCACCGCCGCGGGGGTCTCGACCATCATCCCCACGGGCATTTTCGGGTTGAACGCGATGCCGTGCTCGGCGAGATCCTCCATCACGTCGGCGAGCACGAGCCGGGCCTGCCGCAGTTCGACGATCGTCGAGATGAGCGGAAACAGCACCCGCACGTCGCCGAGCGCGCTGGCCCGGAGGATGGCCCGCAGCTGCGTGCGGAACATCGGCAGCTGCCGCAGCGACAGCCGGATGCTCCGCAGCCCCAGGCAGGGGTTGCGTTCCTCCTCCGGCGTCCGCTCGGTGAGCATCTTGTCGGCGCCGAGGTCGAGCGTGCGGATCACGACGGGCTTGCCCTGCATCGCCTTCACGACGGCGCTGTAGGCGGCGAAGTGGTCCTCCTCGGTCGGCTCGCGCTTCGACGTCAGATAGAGAAACTCGGTGCGGTAGAGCCCGATGCCGTCGCAGCCGCGCGACAGGCACTGCTCCGCCTCACTCGGAAACTCGATGTTGCCCGTGAGCTGGATGCGGGCGCCGTCGAGCGTCTCGGCCGGCACGTCGCGGAGCGTGTCGAGCTTCGCGGCGACGGTGCGGGCCGCCTCCAGCTCGAGCTTGTAGCGGGCGATCGTCTCCTCGTCGGGCTGGAGAATCACCACCCCCTGGTGGCCGTCGAGGATCACCGGCTCCCCGCCCGAGACGTCGGCGAGAAACGGCCCCAGGCCGACCACGGCCGGGATCTCGAGCCCCTCGGCCACGATCGCGGTGTGGCTGCCGGGCCCGCCGAGCTCGGTGGCGAAGCCCTTCACGAACCGGCGGTCGAGGTTCGCCGTCTCGCTCGGCGTGAGGTTGTGGGCCAGCACGATCACGGGCTGCGAGATCGCCGCCAGCGTCTCGCGGCGCTGCCCGAGGAGGTTGCGCAGCAGGCTCTTCTCGATGTCGTAGATGTCGTGGGCCCGCTGCGAGATGTGGTTGT